>NZ_JADOZQ010000010.1:0-55819 GCF_015669105.1 Romboutsia sp. D33t1_170424_H2
TAGTTTAGTATATATAATTTTGAGTTTATAAAAATTTTTGTTTTATTTAGTTTTACTAAACATAAAAAAGGAGATATTTTAGCATAAATATCTCCTTTTTTATTATTTTATAATATATATAACTTAAGATAATTATATAACTAAACATATGATTACTTAAAATTTCATAGAATCTATAACATCATCTATATGATCTGTTGCTTTTTTTATAGCGCCTAATCTTTCTTCTTCTGTATAACCTGTTCCATCTACTAATAAATCTTCAAATTTTTTAATTCCCATAAATTTAGCTATATCTTCTATATAGTTCACTCCTTTGTTAAAAGCAGGCTTTAATATCCAAGGTACATGAGCGCCCGATGATTGAATATAAATCATTGTTCTAGGTTTATCATCAAGTAGACCTTTAGGCTTTTTATTTTCATTACTAAAACTTATAGTTTTTTTATCTTGAATAATACAGTCTATATATTCTTTAAGTGGTGCTGGAAATGATAAACTCCACATTGGTGCTGCTATAACATATACATTTGCACTGATAAATTGATCACATAGTTTTCTAATTTTTTGTATTTCTTTTCTATCTTTATCATCTAACTTTCTTGAATTTTCTTCACTTACTATGCAGTTTCTTTTTTCAAAGTATTGATACTCAAGTCTTGGTATATGTTCTTTATATAAATCAATTTCTTCAACAACAAAACCTTTATTTCTTTCTAAAAATCTATTTATAAATTTTCTTGCTACTGTTTTGCTTGATGATAAATTTTCAGGTTTTGAGTTTACACTTATATATAATAACTTTTTCATAATAACTCCCTTTCTTTATATAATTATTATTATTTTTAGTAACAATTATATTTTTATACTATCTTTATACTCAAATAACTTTTACATCTATATAATTATCTCTATTTCTATACCTTAAATAAATACTAATTATATTATGCTTCTTTTTCTTACAAACATAATATATTCTTTCAAATTTAAAGAAGCTTAAATTTAACCTTAAATAAACCTTAATAAAAACTTACTTTATTATATAACTTGTAAATTAGTTGTAAATTCTATTTTTAATTTAAATATATATGATACAATAAAGTTCAAGTTTATATTAAGGGAGATGATAAAATGAAGATAAATAAAACTATAATCATATGTGTTATATCTGTTTTAATATGTATTTTTATAGGGTCAAAAATTTTAAATAAACAAAAAAACATAGATTTGGATGATATTAATGTTTCTAAATATATAAATATTGTTGATAAAGCTAGTGAAAATAAAGTTCAAGTAAATTGGAAATACGTATGTTCTATAGTAAGTGTTTTAAACAATAATAATCAAAACAAGGTAGACGATAGTGAAATATTTAAAATTTCAAATATGTTTATAAAAGAAAATTCAGGTAAATATTATATAAATTCTCTAGAAAGTGTTATTAAGAAATTAAACTTAGATAAGGAAAAGACCTCTTTAGTATATAAATATATAGATGATTTAAAGCATTATAGTTTAACACCTAATAAAACTTCACCAAATACTAAATATATGAATTTTATAAATGATATAAAAGAAGTTGCAATAGATAATTATGAAAAGTATAAAGTATTACCATCTATAACTATAGCTCAAGCAATATTAGAATCTAATTGGGGTGAATCTAGACTCTCTTCAGATTTTAATAATTACTTTGGTATAAAGGCTGATACTAATTGGAATGGGGAATCTGTATTTCTTGAAACTAATGAATTTTATAATAATACTATAAATGATAAATTTAGAAAATATAAAAATAAATACGATTCTATTCGTGATCATGGCAAGTTTTTATATGAAAACAAGAGATATAAAAATAATGGAGTGTTTTCTGCAAAAACATATATCCCTCAAGCGATTGCTTTACAAAATGCTGGTTACTCTACTATAGAAGATTCAAATGGTAAAAAAGTCTATGCACAATACTTAATAAATTTAATTAAACAATATAATCTTCAATTAATAGATAATGAAGTTGCAGTTAAAAAAAATAAATAATTATACATTTTCTAATGTAAGCTCTATAAAGTTTTGATGCATTGGTAAATATGTATTAAAAATAAAAGGAGTACTTCTAAATAATTTTTAATTACTAGATTTACTCCTTTTATTTTTAATATAATTATTTAATGATATAAAATCTAATACATACAAAATAAATTGCTTAAGTATTTTTACTTAAATAAGATTTAGCATATTCTATATCTTGATATATAAATCTATGTTTTATGTTAGCACTTTTAAAGTTACATATTTTAAATACTAACTGTATAAAATGTCCAAGACAAAATGCTGTTATTAAAGTTCCTATACCTACTGGTTCACCTAATAAGTAGCCAAGTATTAAAGCACTAATTTCCATAGTTCCTCTTACTACCTTTATAGGCTTTTTAGTTATCTTTTGAAAAGCGATCATCATACCATCTCTGGGTCCACTGCCAAGTCCACTTCCTAAATATAAAACCATTCCAAACCCCATAAGAGTCATTCCTATTATAAGCATTACTATGCCAAATACTAAATTATTAGAAACTGGTATTAGGCCACTAAACAATATGATATCTAAAAATATTCCTATAAATATCATATTTAATACAGTTCCCCAACCAATTTTTTCACCTAGTATGACATCTATTATAACTAATATAAGCCCTACTGCTATTGTAGCAGTTCCGATTGTTATTCCTATTTTATTAGCTATACCTTGGTGAAGTACATCCCATGGTGATAGTCCTAGTTTAGCATTTACCATAAATGCTATACCCATAGCACAAAACCATAATCCTAAAAATAATCTAATAAGTTTTTTTAATATTGTACTCAAATTTCTTCCTCCCTAATATATGTAATACAAATTGATTAAATCAAAACTATTTATTATTAATACTTTAATCTTCTCACCTCGTTACATTTATTAATTGAAACTATTATAATATAAATTCAGTTATTTATATATACTAATACACTAGTTTTTATATTTAATATAATATTTATATACTTTACTATTAATAAAATTTCACTTTATTGTATGCTAATATATATTTAAATTTTAATATATTAAATACCAGTTAAATCAATGCTTTATCTATATTTTTTTATAATAATTGGTCGAATTTTGTAGATTGGTATATAACATTTAAATGTTAAATCTAAGTTAAATAAAAAAAAAGTGTTGTCAATATATAATAATGGGAATATAATGACTATATAAATAAATAAGTCTCCCTGAGGGGGAGTAGCTTTCACACTTTGTGATAATCAATCGTCATGTCGGATAATATCCCGGTTGATTAGCAAGTACATAACTTGTTAGCAAGACCTTCAGAATAAATTTACGTTTAATAATTTATTCATGAGGTCTTTTTTATTTGCCAAAAAAAGCAAATGGAGGTATGTTAATGTTTTACAAAAAAAATATTGAAAAAGTCTTAAATGAGCTAGATTCTAGCTTACAAGGTCTTACACAGGAGGAGTTTGACAAGAAGCTCTCTAAGCATGGCTATAATGAACTAAAAGAAAAGGAAAAAACTTCTGTTTTTAAATTGTTTTTAGAAACATTTAAAGATCCATTAGTTATTATTCTTTTAGTAGCAGCTCTAGTTCAAATATTCTTAGGTGAAGCAATTGAATCAGTTATAATATTTGCAGTTTTAATACTAAACTCTATATTATCAGTTGTTCAAACCCAAAAAGCTGAAGGTTCACTTGATAGTTTAAAAAAATTATCAGTTCCTACTGCTAAAGTTATAAGAAATGGCATAAAGATTACTGTAGATTCAAGAGAACTAGTTCCTGGAGATGTAGTTATCCTAGAGGCCGGCGACTACGTCCCAGCAGATGGTAGAGTTATAGAATCTCAAAGCCTTAAGGTTGTTGAGGGAATGTTAACTGGTGAAAGTGAACCTGTACTAAAACATGAAAATATGATAGAAGAAGAAGTTGCCCTTGGCGATCAAAAAAATATGGTATTTAGTGGCTCAATGGTAGTATATGGTAGAGGTGTTTATGTTGTTACATCTACAGCTATGAATACTGAAATGGGTAAGATAGCACATATGCTAGATAATGCAGGAAATAAGCAAACACCACTTCAGGTTAAATTAGATGAATTTGGTAAAAAACTTGGAATTGGTATAGTAGGTTTAGCAGCTCTTATATTTGCTATTCAGCTTTTAAGAAATGCAAGTGTTATTGATTCATTTATGTTCTCAGTTGCCATTGCAGTTGCTGCAATACCAGAAGCATTATCTTCTATAGTTACTATAGTTTTAGCAGTTGGAACTAACACTATGGCTAAAAAACAAGCTATAATAAGAAAACTTCCAGCAGTTGAAACGCTAGGTTCTACAAGTGTCATATGCACTGATAAAACTGGTACTTTAACTCAAAACAAAATGACTGTTGTAGATACTTATATGTATGGTTCTACTTCTAAAGTACTTGCTGATAATGTTGATGGTGAGATTGCTTTAACTAATAATATTTCACTTAATGAGTCTTCTTTAATACTTTGCGCAAGTCTTTGTAACGATTCAGATATAACTAGCGAAGGTGTTGAAATTGGTGACCCAACAGAAATAGCACTTATGAACTATGCTAATAAAAATGAATTTGACTACAAATCTATAAGAGAAAAATACGAAAGAGTTGGAGAATTACCTTTTGATAGTGATAGAAAATTAATGTCTACTATTAATAAAATAGATGGTGACTTAGTAATGTTTACTAAAGGTGCCCCTGATATTGTGTTTAGTAGATGTAATTATTCACTTGAAGATGGAGAGGTAGTTTCTATAACTGATGAAATAATAGAAGATTATAAGAAAAAAAATGAAGAGTTTTCAAATAAAGCTCTTAGAGTTTTAGCTTTTGCAACTAAGAAAGTTAATGATACTAATTTAGATATAAGTGATGAAAATAATCTTACTTTAATAGGTCTTACTGCAATGATAGACCCTCCTAGAGAAGAAGTTTATGATGCAGTTAAAAATGCTAAAAATTCTGGTATAAAAACTGTTATGATAACAGGAGACCATAAAACTACTGCTGCTGCCATTGCTAAAGATATTGGCATAATGGAGGCTGATGATATAGCTTTAACTGGTAAAGAGCTTGATTTATTAAGTGATAAAGAGTTAGATGAAAAATTAGAACATATATCAGTTTATGCTAGAGTTTCACCAGAAAATAAAATAAGAATAGTAAAAGCATGGCAAAGAAAAGGTAAAGTATGTGCTATGACTGGTGATGGCGTTAATGATGCTCCTGCACTTAAGCAAGCAGATATAGGTATAGGTATGGGTAGTGGTACTGAAGTTGCTAAAGATGCATCTGCTATGGTGTTAGTTGATGATAACTTTGCTAGTATCGTAAATGCTGTTGAAGTTGGTAGAACAGTTTATACTAACATAAAAAAATCTATAACTTATTTATTTTCAGGTAATCTAGGTGGAATAATAGCTATACTATTTTCTGTATTTGCTAACTTACCTAATCCATTTACAACTATACAATTACTATTTATAAACTTAGTTACAGATTCCCTACCAGCAATTGCTCTTGGACTTGAACAGCCTGAAAAGTCTGTTATGAAAAATCCTCCAAGAGATATTAATGAAAAAATATTATCAAAAGATACTTTAAAATCTGTATTAACTAGAGGTTCTATTATTGGTCTAGTTACTATAATAGCTCAATATATTGGTCTTAAAACTTCACCTGAAATGGGAGTAGCTATGGCCTTCTCAACTTTAACATTATCTAGAATAATACAGACTTTTGCATCAAGATCAAACACTGAAACTATATTTAAGATCGGATTTAAATCTAATAAATATGCATTAGGTGCTGTTGTTACTTGCTTAGGTATGTTTTCACTTACACTACTTCCATTTATGAGAGATATTTTCTCAATACCAAATAATTACAACTTTACAAGCTTTATAACTTGTTTAGTATTAGCAATTATTAGTACATTGCTAATGGAAGGAACTAAATTTATAACGAAAAAATAGCTTACTATATCTTGCTTAATAAACAACTACCCTTTTTGTCTATAAGTCTATCTATTGTATAGTTAAGCAAGATGTTTTAAATAAATTATTTGTCTAAGGTTTATAACCTTAGACAAACTTATATTATATACTACATATATAGTATCTAACAAATCTCATTAATTAAAATAATGTATTAAATTTAAAATGTTTAGGAGGAAAAAATGAGTAATTTAGATTCAGACCCCGGGAACTTGATCCCACAATTAGTTTTAATAGTAATACTTACAAGTATTAATGCATTCTTTGCTTCAGCAGAAATGGCTATAGTTTCTGTTAACAAATCAAAAATCAAATCTTTAAGCGATGAAGGTAATAAAAAAGCAATCTTACTTCAAAGGCTTATAGCAGAACCTAGTAACTTCTTATCTACTATACAAATTGGTATAACACTAGCTGGTTTTTTCTCAAGTGCATCTGCTGCTACTGGGTTATCTAGCTATTTAGAGACAGTATTAATTCCATTAAACCTTCCATATACTAGTGAAATATCTATGATAAGTATAACTTTATTATTATCATACTTTACACTAGTTTTTGGTGAATTAGTACCTAAGAGAATAGCTCTTAAAAAAGCTGAAAGTATAGCACTATTTTCTGTAAAGCCAGTTTATCTTATATCTATAATCGCTAAACCCTTTATAAAAATACTTTCTATGTCCACTTCTCTAGTTTTAAAGTTAACTAAAAATAATGACGTTGATATAGAAGAAAAAATATCTGAAGAAGAATTAAGGTCACTTATAATACAATCTCAAGAAGATGGCTGTATAGAATATGATGAAAAGCAAATGATATATAAAGTATTTGACTTTAATGATAAGTTGGCTAAAGAAATAATGACTCCAAGAAGTGATACTTTTTTAATAGATATAGATGATGATATAAATACTATATTAGATGAAATATGTGATCTTAATTATTCAAGGATACCAGTTTTCAAAGATGATATAGATAATATAGTAGGTGTATTGTATATTAAAGATCTATTTAATGAAGCCAGAAAAGTAGGATTTGAAAATGTTAAATTAGAAAACCTTCTTCATGAACCTTATTTTGTTCCAGAAATTAAAAGAACTAATGAACTATTTAAGGTTTTAAAAGAAAAAAAAATACATCTTTCTTTATTATTTGATGAGTATGGAGGCTTTAGTGGAATAGTTACATTAGAAGACTTAATAGAAGAAATTGTCGGTGATATAGAAGATGAATATGATTTAGAAGAAAAACCTATAAAAAAAATTGATGATAATAATTATATAGTCAAAGGTTCTCTATCTATAAATAATTTTAATGAAGAATTTGAACTTGATTTAGATGAAGGAGATTATGATACTTTAAATGGTTATTTAATAACTAATTTAGATGAAATTCCTGATGAAAATACAGAGCTTTTAATAAATGATATTAAGTTTACTATTCTAAAAGTTGAAAATAGAAGAATTCAAGATATTAAAATTCATTTTGATAATATATTTCATGAGGTTGATAATTAAAATTTCTATATAAAAGTGAGCTATCTTTATATAAAGATAGCTCATTTTATGTTATAAAATATGATTTTAAAATCCGTAGTTTTCATTTATATAGTTAAGCATTTGATCACCTAATGTCACATAATAGTATATAGTGTATAAATAATCAGAAAAAACTAATTTGCTTGATTCTGGATCATCTTTTAAAAGTCCATCTATCAATATTAATTGATCTCGTAAAAGTGCTTGATATACAGATGATAGTATTTGCAGTTGATCTGCAACAAATATATCTGGCTGAGAATCTTTATATATACTTTTATGTCTTTCTAGATTATTAGATACCCCTTGTAATTGATTCATATATGATGTTATTTGTGGTTTTAGTATCCCACTTTTTTCCTTTATAGTTTGAGTATTTATATCTATAGTTCTCATATTGTCTCTTATCATTTTGATTTCTCTAAATATATTAGCAAGAGCTTCCTTGTCTTGCAGGTCTTGTACTACTACAGGCACTGTGCTTATTTTATTTTCAATAGCATATATTTTGTTTGTAAAAATACCTAAACAAAGTAGTATACTAGCTATAGTTAATATTACTTTAGTGGGCTTATTTTTCATTAAAATTCTCCTTTTACTAAGTTGTTGTATATTTATATTATCTACAGTACAACTATTATTATTCTTTGTATAATTAAAAATACATTGCTATTTTATATAATTTTTTTAATCAAATCATTTATAAAAATAAAAAAAACTATAGTTATCACTATAGTTTTTTATTTCCATTTTTCTAATACTTCTATCATAAATTTAGCTACATCTATCTTATATATTTCTTTTAAATTGTCTCCTTTAAATACATCTCTTGACTTTCCATATGCTACTATTTCTCCATTGTTAACTAAACATACATCATCACTAAAAAAATGTACTAAATTTAAGTCATGAAGTACTCCAATTACTATTTTATTTTTTTCTTTAGCCCAAGTAGATAGATGCTTTAGTAACTCTATTTGATACTTTAAATCTAAGTGGTTAGTTGGTTCATCAAGAAGTATTACATCTGGATCCTGAGCAAATGTTCTAGCTAAAAATACCCTTTGAAGCTGACCTCCTGATAATTCAGTAATAGGCTTATCTTTAATGTCTAATAATCCTACTTTATCTATTGAATCTAATATTAACTCTTTATCTTTTTTATTTAAAGAGTTAAATATACCACTAGAGTGTGCATATCTTCCAAGTGAAACTGTTTCATATATACTATATGGAAAGTATATTTGACTTATTTGGCTCATAAGGGCTATTTTAGTAGCTAATTGTTTTCTACTTAAAGTATTTACTTCATCATTGTCTATTTTTATGCTGCCTCTATAATCTATAATATTTGCAATGGACTTTAGTAATGTACTTTTACCACATCCATTTGGACCTACTATACATAAATTTTTACCCTTTTCTACTTTAAAACTTACATTTTTTATTATATCTACATTATCATAACTACAAAAAAGATTTTTAACTTCTAACATATTATGACCTCTTACCTTTACTAAAATATACATAAGCAAAAAATGGCGCACCAATTATAGCCGTCACAGCACCTACTGGTAGTTCTGCTGGTGTTACTACAGTTCTTGCTATTAAGTCTGTTATTACCATTAAGCTCCCACCAAATACAAATGACATTGGTATTACGTAAGAGTGCTTAGAACCAAATATACGTCTAACTATATGAGGTGCTATCAAGTCTACAAATCCTATAGTCCCACTTAATGCTACCGCACTTCCTGTAAGTATTGCTGAAAATATAAATAGTCTTTTTTTCACTTTAGTAGTATTTACTCCGACAGCTTTAGCTTGTTCTTCACCAAAAGTTAATATATCCATTTCTTTTGTATATATTAAAATACCAACTATACCTATTACACAAAATGGTATTATAGCTTTAACTGCTGAGAATCCTTTCATAGCAAAACTTCCCATTTGCCATAGACTTATACTTTTTAAGTCTTCACTAAATAACGCCGTTATAGTTGTTAAAAGCGCATTTACAAATAAAGAAAATACCATACCCGCAAGTATTATGGTGTTATTTGACATTGTTTTATCTATTTTAGAGGAAAATACTATAACTCCATATACTGTAAAAAGCCCAAATAAAAAACCTATTAAAGGTAGAGTTAAATTTCCTAAAAAAGGTATGTTTACCCCAAGTATTATAACTAGACCTGCACCTAGTGATGCACCTGATGATACTCCTAGGGTATATGGAGATGCTAGTTCATTTTTTAAAATAGATTGGACTACTGATCCACTTACAGCAAGTGAACCACCAACTAAAAATGCTAGTAATACTCTTGGTACTCTAAGGGCCCATATTATAGATACATCTTTAGGATTTATATTATCTCCTAGTGATAGATTAAATAATTTGTAAAAAAGTATCTGTGCAGTGTCTATTATATTAATATTGGAACTTCCAATAGAAGTTCCAATACAAAATATTATAAATACTATTGGGATAGAAAGTAATGCCCACTTTCTAGTTGTTGTATACATTTGGATATATTGCCTTTGCCATCTCATTTAGGGCTTTTATTATATGTTGAGATGGACGAGATGATGAATTTGTATCTATTTGATAAACTTGATTATTTTTTACTGCATTTATATTTTCCCAACCTTCACGACCTTTTATTTCATCAGTTGGATTTTCTATGTAATTAACATTAGTTAATATAACATCTGGATTTTTATCTATTATAGTTTCTGCACTTGGTGATATCCAAGCATTTTCATCTTTAAGTATATTTTTAGCTCCTATTAATTCTATCATTTCATTTAAGAATGTCGAGTTACCAAAGCTATAAAGATTTGGAGCTGGTCCTATTTCAAAATAAACTTTTTTCTTATTTTTTATATCTTTACCTTTTTTAGCTATATCCTCAATTTGAGATTTTGTATTTTCTACTATTTTCTTGCCTTTTTCCTTAGTGTTAGTTACTTCAGATATAAAAGTTATATCGTCATATATCCCTTGTATACTATTACTACTTGGTATGTAAGCTACACTTATTCCAGATTCTTCAACTATCTTAAATGGATCTTCAGTTGAACCAGTTTTATTATGCCCTGATGCTACTATTATGTCAGGCTCTAATCCTATTATTTTTTCTGCATCTGGCTTGGAAAAATCTATTAATTCTACATTATCTGGTATACCTGCGACATCTGCTGAATACTTATCTACTGCTACTAGCTTATCAGCAAGTCCAAGTTCTACTAATACTTCAGTATTAGATGGTGCTGTTGATATTATTCTATCTATTTTATTTGGTACTTTAATCTCTCTGCCTTCTCTGTCTTTTATAACCACTTCTTTACTTGAACATCCAACTACTGTAAGCATTACCAAGGTTACAGCCATTATTATACTTAATACTTTCTTTTTCATATTTTACTCCTTATTTTTAAATTTTCCTTATAAGTTTTTTATTCTATGTCGTTGTCTTTATTTAATTCAACATAGAAGCATCCTGAAGGGGTATTTACAAATTTAAATTTTAACTCATCTACTTCATTGTTTTGCCTTTCATGTCTATGCATTAATCTAATTAATTTTTAGTTATTATTAAATGACATATCCTTGAACTTACTCCTCCTTTCTTTTAAATATTTATAGTTTTATAGATACAAATTATCATTTTACTAAGGATTATGTAATCTTTAATCTTAGTTTATCATTATATCGCGTCAAAATGTGTCATTTTAATGTCAAATGAAGTACATTTATACTTTATTATTTTTAAACATATCTTATTATTTAAGTTATATAAAGATAAGAATATTTTGATTTAACACTTATTTCTATATTTAACTGCAGTGTTATTAGCTGAAATGATATTTATATAAATTAAATACAAAAAGCACACTCTTAGAGTATGCTAAATTATTCAAATTAATTATATACCCTACCCTCAGAAGGCAATAGATTAAAAAGTACTGGCAGGTATCCCGGCTCAACTTCTTCCTACTTTCTTGCCTTCCCGAATTATCAGTGGCTTTTTAAGATTTCGTCAGTTTTACGGTTACTGGGGTAGCTTAGAATTTTCATCTAATTCCCTATTAAGTCTACTTGACACCAAGCACTTTATATTTATTAAATTTTATACATTCAAGTATTATATACTTTAATTTAATTATATCAAAACCTTTATTTATAATCTACTTTAAATATTTGATCTATAAATTAATATATTTATTTTAATATCTTTTTAAGTAATTTTAATTTGCCCTTATAAGGTGCATATCTAACTGGTATATCTATTAAATTTGACTTTTTAAGTATACTCTTTTTATGTGTAAAAGTATCAAAGCTTTTCTTACCATGATAAGATCCCATTCCACTAGTTCCTCTACCTCCAAATGGAAGATTTGAAGTGGCTAGATGGATTATAGTATCATTTATACACCCTCCTCCAAAAGCTATATTATTTGTTATGTATTTTTCAATATCTTTATTTTTAGTAAATAAATATAGTGCTAGTGGATTTGGATGTTTTTTTACTATTTCTATTATATCTTTATAATCTTCATAAGTTATTATAGGAAGTAGTGGTCCAAATATTTCTTCATCCATTATAGGATAAGTATGGTCTATATTATCTATAATGGTCGGTGCTATTTTTAATTTAGATTTATCTATATTTCCACCTATAATTACATCTGTGTTTTTCATAAGATTATTTAATCTATCAAAGTGTGTTTTATTTATTATTTTAGGATAGTCCACACTTTCAATAGGATTATTTCCATAAAACTTTATTATATATTTTTTCATATTATCTATTAAATCTTTTTTAATATCTTTGTGCACTATAATATAATCAGGTGCTACACAGGTTTGACCCGCATTTAAAAATTTCCCCCATACTATTCTTTTAGCACTTAGGTCTACATTTGCTGACTTTTCTACTATACAAGGGCTTTTACCTCCTAGTTCAAGGGTTACTGGTGTTAAATATTTAGATGCTTTATTCATTACTATCTTTCCTACATTTACACTACCTGTAAAGAATATATAATCAAATCTTTCTTCTAATATCTGTTGATTAACTCCTATTCCACCTTCTATTACGTTTATATATCCTCTTTCAAAGTACTTATTTATAATATCAACTATTACCTTAGAAGTATGAACTGAAAACTCCGATGGCTTAAGTATTGAGCAATTTCCACCAGCTATAGCACCTATAAGCGGAGATATAGTTAATTGGAAGGGATAATTCCAAGGCGCCATTATAAGTACTACTCCATAAGGTTCACTTACTATATAACTTTTAGCAGGAAATTGAGTTATAGGAGTTGATACTTTCTTATTTTTGCTCCAACTTTTTAAATGTTTTATAGCGTAGTTTATCTCCTCTAATACTATACCAATTTCTGTTTCATATCCTTCAAAATGTGATTTTCCTAAATCTTTATAAAGTGCATTAAGTATAGCCTCTTCATTTTCTACTATAGCTTTTTTAAGAGTTTTTAATTTATCTAATCTAAAGTTTATATCTTTAGTCTTATTGCTTTCAAAGTATAACCTTTGATTATTTAATATATCTTTTATCAATCTCTCATCTCTTTTCTGTGAATTTACATATATTGTATTATTATAATTATATATTATTTATTGTATATTGAGGAGGTTGTTATGGTCTATTTATTATTTTTTTTTATGACTTTATCTTTAATAAGCCTTATTTATTTTACATATAAACCTTTTAAAAATTTAAGGCCTATTTTAAAAACTGTAACTAGCTTATTATTTATAGGAATATGTATAAATGGATATAGTTCTAGTAATAATTTTACTTATTTTATACTTATACTTATGGGGCTTATATTTTCACTATTTGGAGATATATTTCTTATATTTGAGAATGGAAGTAAAAACTCTATGGGTAATGCTTTTATTCATGGTCTTTTAAGCTTTAGTATAGCTCATATATTCTTTTCCTTATGTTTTGTATCTATTACTTCTTTAACTGTTTATGATATTTTATTTACTGCTATACTTTCCATAGGTTCTTTATCTATACTAAAGTCTATTAAAAACTTTGATTTTAAAGGAGTATTTAGATATATAGCCTTTTATGCTGTACTTATTAGCTTTATGTTTATAAAATCAATATCTTTATATTTAGTAGGATTTAATAATTTTGGAGTATTTTTAGTTATAATTGGAGCATTATTATTTATAGTTTCTGATTTAATATTGTCTTTTGTATATTTTTATAGAGATTGTCCAAAATTTATGGCAGGTCTTAATCTTTTAGTTTATTACATTGCACAATGTTGTATAGCATTAAGTGTTTCATACATGTAAAAATACCCCTATGTCTTAAGTTTTGACATAGGGGTTATTTTATTAAATTTTATATTTTAGCTTTTTTATATAATAGTAAATAAATAATTGAAACTATCATTGAAACTAATAATAGACTTAAAAATAACCAAGACTTATTAAAATTATATGCATGTGCAGATAACATTGGCCCAAGTGCATATCCAAAAGATTCAGATGCTCCAACTATACCAAATACGCTACCCTTTATTTTAGGATTTTCCCCAAACTCTGATAAAAGACTTTGAAGTGAAGCATTTAAAAAAGTTGCTCCAAGAAAATATACTATTATTATAGTGGTAAATATAGATATGCTTCTTGTAAAAGATAATCCAAGTAAGGTTATATTAATAACACAAAAAGATAAAAATAATTGTCTTTTATTTCCTATCTTATCACTTACCCACCCTGCAATAGGTGCTCCTAACCCAAATACAAATAAGTATATTGATATAATTGATGAAGTGTACGATGTAGTAGCTCCCAGCACTTCCTGTCCATAAAAATGGAATAAAGCAACTACACATCCATATATAGTCTCCTAAAAATGCAATAGCGCATAACATAATTATTTTATATTTTAAACTATATCTTTTAATTTCTTCTTTTATAGCTTTCTTTTTGCTACTACACTTAGAATGATCCAATTTGCCTTTTTCTACCTTAAATATTACATATATAAGTGTAAGCAATATCCCTCCTGAAGATAAATAAAATACAATATCATAACTACCAGTATTTGATAAAATGTATCCAGCAATAGCAGCACCTATTCCTCCACCGAATGTAAAAACTGCTGCTGCTAATCCTGTACTCTCTCCTCTTCTAGTTACTTCTACGGATCTTGATAATATAGAATAAGTAGCAGGTGCTAACATACCAAGTACTGCTCCTTGTACTATGTATAAGCTTCCTGCTATTATATGCTTATTTGTTATGGTATAACAAAATGGAACAAAGGTCATTAGTATCAAAGCAAATATTAAAGTTTTTTTATCTCCTATATAATCAGATACTCTCCCAAATAGAATCTGTGCTAGTGTTTTGCTTACTCCATATAAAGACATTATAGTACCAATCATAACTGTAGTTATTCCAATTGAATCAAGGAAAAGTGGTATTATAGGAATCATAAAGCTATAACTTATTCCAAATATAAATCTATAAGTACAAAATTGTCTAAGTTCTAGCTTTTGAAAGAGAACATTGTTTTTTATACTCATATCTACCTCCTAAATATGAGCAGATTGTTTTTGTAAAGTTTCTGTCCACTTTAGTATATTCAAGTAATCTTAATATTATTATTTAACATTCAAAGCATATACATTTTATTTAATTAATAATATACAACTGTAAGATATAAAATGAGGAGCAATCATTTTGATAGCTCCTCGTTTTATATAAATTTAAAATTCGTAAATTTTAAGTTATATTCTGTCTTTAAATATATTATATATACCTTAATTCAAGTTTATATGAATATGATTTTTTCCTTCTCCGTATCTTTTTAAAGGTTTTACAGTAGGTCCTTCTAATACATTTCCTTTATAATCATATCTAGAAGCATGGCATGGGCAGTCCCAAGTTTTTTCTGCTGAATTAAATCTAAGCTCGCAACCTAGATGAGTACAAGTTATATCAACTATATAAAGTTCATCATTAAGATGTCTATAAGCCCCATATCTTTTTCCATCAATAGTTACAATCTGCCCTTCTCCTTTTTCTATATATAATTCTTCTTTTCCTATATTAAATTTCCCTTTTATATACTCTATTGTCATATTTAAATTTTCTTTATAAAAATCTGTTGTTAAATAGCTACTTTTTCTAGATGGATTAAATAGATTTTCATATATAGATTCTTTTTTAGCTATAAGATCACTTATTATTATTGCTGATAAAGTTCCATTACTCATTCCCCACTTAGAAAATCCTGTAGCTACATATACATTGTCTTGTTTTTTGTTTATATGACCTATATAAGGTAGGTAGTCATAACTCATATAATCTTGAGCTGACCATTGATATTTAAATTCTTTAATTTTAAATTTATCTTTTGCATAATTTTTTAGTTTTTCATACATTTCTTCTTCATTTTTACACTGACCAACTTTATGATCTCCACCACCAAATATTAATAGTTTTCTATTCCCTTCATTATAAGTTCTAAATGTTATCCCTTGTTCCTCAACTCCTAAAAACATTCCTGGGATTATGTCTTTTTCTAGTTTGCCAGCTATTAAATAAGACCTTCCTCCCTTTTCTTTTGCAAAGTAAAGGTTTTTACCATCATACCAAGGCATATGTGATGCTATTACAACTATATCTGCAAAGATTTTATTATTTTTGTTGGTTCTTAATTCACAAACTTCTCCTTTATTAAAGTCAACTATAGGTGTGTTTTCATAAACTTTAACCCCTAAGTTTATACATTCTTTTAGTAATCCATCTATATACTTTTTAGGATTAAATTGACATTGATTTTTAAAACTAATAGCTCCCTTCACATCTACTGGTAAATCTAAACTTTTATGGTACTCGCAATCAATCCCTATTTTTTTACAAATCTCATATTCCTCTTTTAATTCTTCTAAGTAATTTTCATTTTGTGCAAGTATATATGAGTCTTCTCTTTTTAAATTACAGTCTATATTGTGTTCTTTTGTTACTTTTTCAATTAAATTAAGTGCCTGATTATTACCTTCATAGTATAATTTAGCATCTTTTATTCCGTACTTTTGATTTATCTTTGAATATATTATTCCATGTTGTGAGGTTATCTTTCCAGTATTTCTCCCAGAACCTCCATAACCTATTTTATTAGCATCAACAATAGTAGATTTTAAACCATTTTTAGCTAATAAATAAGCTGTTGTAACTCCTACTATTCCTCCACCAACTATTAAAATATTTGTTTTTATATTTTTTTCTAAGCTACCTAACTCACTATGCTTAGAGCTTAAAATCCAATAAGATTCATTCATTTCATTTCTCCTTAATTTAATTTGTCCATGATATAGTATATTTCCCATTAAAATACATAATTATTATAAATATTGAGCTTAAATATACAAATAAACCACTATAAATACATAAACAAAAAGCTATCTTACTTTGTAAGATAGCTTTTTATTATTTTTAATTAATCTTATTTATAAAGTTAATTAATTCTTATTATTTGCATATTAACTGAATTTGGTATTGTTTTTATATTTCTGTTAGAAAAATTATATAAGTCAAGTTCCTCTTCACAATTTCCAGTAGTATATATAGCTCCATTACTAATTGAATTTTTAATACCTTCTTCACAGTATGCTAGTGATCCTTTGATTAAAGCTTCATTTACTCTAAGTCCAACTATATAAGTATTATACGAATTTCCTGTTACTGTATACTTAATATAATATGTGGCATTTGGAGATAAAACTACAGTCATGCCATCATTTTTAACACTTATATCTGTACCATTTATAAAACTAGAATTAAATACAAATCTTGATGTTGGGCTAATACTTACTGATTCTGACTGAACTAGATAAGCATTATTTTGAACTGTTGAATTTCCTTTTTCTCCTCTTGGCCCTTGTGGTCCTATCTTACCTTCAGGTCCTTGTTCTCCTTTTTCTCCTCTTGGTCCCTGTAGCCCTATCTTACCTTCAGGTCCTTGTTCTCCTTTTTCTCCTTTTGGTCCCTGTGGTCCTATCTTACCTTCAGGACCTTGTTCACCCTTTTCTCCTCTTGGTCCCTGTGGTCCTATCTTCCCTTCAGGTCCTTGCTCTCCTTTCTCTCCTCTTGGTCCCTGTGGTCCTACCTTCCCTTCAGGTCCTTGCTCTCCTTTTTCTCCTCTTGGACCTTGTGGTCCTATTTTACCTTCAGGTCCTTGCTCTCCTTTCTCTCCTCTTGGTCCCTGTGGTCCTATCTTACCTTGAGGTCCTTGCTCTCCTTTTTCTCCCTTTGGACCTTGTGGTCCTATCTTACCTTCAGGACCTTGTTCACCCTTTTCTCCTCTTGGTCCCTGTGGTCCTACCTTCCCTTCAGGTCCTTGCTCTCCTTTCTCTCCTCTTGGTCCCTGTGGTCCTATCTTACCTTGAAGCCCTTGCTCTCCTTTTTCTCCTCTTGGTCCCTGTGGTCCCATCTTACCTTGAGGACCTTGTTCTCCTTTCGCTCCCCTTCCTACTGTTTCTCTTTTATATTTATCATACGTACGCTCTATAACTTTGGAGTTATCGCATTCTATATCATTTTTAGATGACTTTGATTTTGAAGCATATCTTTTATATTTATCCAACACGCTCTCCCCCTTGCCTACTCTTAATTATAATATCTTTCTACCACTATAATTTATATGCTATAAATATAATCTTAAATTCTTAAAATATTACTAAAACAAGTATTAATATTTTATATTTATACTTATTTTTTATATTCTAAATACATTAATTCCTTTTATATTCCAAGTATATTTATATAGTTTCTGCAGCCATATACAGTTGATACCTTATATTCTTTATCTGCCTCACAATTTGATTTATAGTAATATCTTATAAATGGATACTCTATGCTATTATCATCTATAATAGGTGTGCCCCATGATTTACCAAAATCAGAAGATTTACTTATATTTAAATTTCCACATTCTATCCATTGCATATGTAAAATATTTTTATGTTCTATTATATGAGGGATATTACAAGCTGAGGATTCATTTACATATACACTGTCACTTATCGATATGCCTTCTTTATTTAAATCGACTCTTTTATAGATTGGTTGGTATTTACTAGAATTGTTTTCTGAATAGGCTATATGGTACGTATTGTTTGTTCCTTTTGTAACTGATAAATGGATCTTTTCTTTGTTTGAATTAGTTATCTGTATTGGGCTATACCAAATTGAATTTTCATTATTTAAGGTACACATAAATACCTCTTCATATCCTTTTACTATTTTAAAGTAAAATACATTTATATTGGTATTATCACATATTGCAATAAAATTATTTATATCTTCATATCCTACTATATCTATAATTGACATTATATCTTCTTTATCTCTTTTTATATTATGAACTAATTTGTATAATTTGCTTTTATTATCCTTTAAATAATATATGATATGAATATCTTTACCTATCTTACTTATATATGGAAAGCTTATTGTATATTTAGAATTATCATAACTAATAATACTAGATTTATTTATTTTATTATCATTTATGTCTATTTTAATTAAGCTTCCTTGTTTATCATCATATATTCCATATATGTTATCTTGTTCATCTATATCAAACCATATATCTGTATTTCCTTTTATATTATCAATTACCTTATTTGAAGATATTAACTCGAAATTTGAATCAAAATTCACTATATTGATTCCATTATTAAAAAATATCTTTGATATACACTTATCTGATTTTCTTATTAGTATTTCAGTATTTTGTATAAATGTCATCCTACCCCCTCCTTAATAATACTACAATATATTCATATAGATAATATTTATACCTTGTAAAAAAATATTTTATTTAGATACAAGCTGTAACAATTCCCCTTTTATCTCATATCATATGGGTAAGAAGATTAAAATCTTTTTATAAATTAATATAATTGGGAGGATATTTATAGATGGATGACTTTAGAGGTTTGACAACAAAAAAATTTGTACCATCAGATTATTGTTCTGATGGATGCTGTAAGGGTTTAAAATGGGATTGTAAGCATACATTATGCTACCCAATATTAACTAATAGAATATTTAGCTGTGCAATTTTAAAAAGTGCAACACTGTCAACAATTTTAAGAAATGCCACATTTAAAGTAGTAACACCTCTGCCTTATGGTTTAGTTG
Source organism: Romboutsia sp. D33t1_170424_H2 (assembly GCF_015669105.1). Lineage (NCBI taxonomy): Bacteria > Bacillati > Bacillota > Clostridia > Peptostreptococcales > Peptostreptococcaceae > Romboutsia > Romboutsia sp. D33t1_170424_H2. The sequence goes on from NZ_JADOZQ010000010.1 coordinate 19,824, forward strand.
GTGAAAAAGTATGTATAAAAGAAGTAGTAGGTGTTAAATATAAATGCTTAGGTTTAAGAAATAATTATAGCGAAAATCCAAATTCACCTGATGCTATCCTTAAAGAATGTTTAGACGATGAAGATTTATGTTTTAAACCTATTAGCGGACCTATTTGCTCTTGTAAAGATTATGGTGGTTCACGTAAAAATTTATATAATGAATATATATCAAAGGAAAAATTTCAAAAGCACTATTGTATAGATGATATTTGTAATACTAAAGGCTGTGATGATGAATCAGAAGGAATTAAGATAAAGATATATCATAATGATGTAGAATATTACGTATGTGATTTTAAGGTAATAGTAAAAGCCAACTTAAAAGATTGTCCAGATAAAGAGTTTTTAGGTGTGTTTGAAATCCCTGGAATTACAAAGTTAAGCGATTGTATAAAGCTTAATAATCTTAAAGAAACAGGTTTAGGACTTCCATCTCCTTATTTCTACGGTAACCTATGTGTTCCTTTTGAAAGAGATTCTTTAATTTACAAAAAATTCGATGGTAAATTTAAGGTAGATTGTGTTACTAGAGCTAGTGAATTATGCCCTATATATGGTTCTTCTAGTTTAGAAAACTCTGAGTCTGATTCTGGTGAATCAGAAAACTCTGAATCTAGTTCTAGTGAATTAGTAAATCTTAAATCTGGACCTAATAAATATAAATTTAAAGCTGATATAGTATTATGTTTTAGCCCTAAAGAAACTGTATATACTATAATAAAAGATGTAATAGGTGTAAAAGGAACTCTTGATATAGAATGTGATTGCGATATTTCACAACCTGGTGATAATAGTTGTTGTGATAATCATCACGGTTGTCATGATTCAAAACCATGTAAGTGTGGATCTTCTGATACTTATGACGAGATTGAAGATTAATTAATAAAAACTATTAGTAGATAATAAAAAGATAGCGTGATAATTTCCATGCTATCTTTTTATTATCTATTAAACTATATATACTAAGAAGCCATAAAACTGTTTCTTTTTCTTTGCTATACTCACTAATTTACTAATTATATCTTATATATATTTTATTAGTCATCCTATTTTAAAATATTTATACTTATATAAACTATAAATATTTTAAAATAGGTACAAATCCTCTCATACTTTAATAATATAATATATACCAAAAATCTACTTTAGGGGTGAATTACATGAATGAAATTGTAAAAGTTAGCGACCTGTGTCAAACCTTTTACACAAAAGACGGAGAACTAGAAGTTCTAAAAGATATAAGTTTCTCCCTAAACGAAGGACAAATCCTAACGCTACTTGGACCTAGTGGTTCTGGAAAATCAACTATACTAAATATATTAACAAAACTTTTAAAACCTACTAGCGGGGATATTAATATAAATGGAAATATAGGATATATGTTTCAAAAGGACCATTTACTTGAATGGAGAAATATAATCGATAATATAACAATTGGACTTGAAATCCAAAATATAAAAACTGATAAAAATATATCTCGTATTGAAAATTTATTAAAAACTTATGGTCTTTGGGAATATAGATATATGTATCCAAAAGAACTTTCAGGAGGAATGAGGCAAAGGGTGTCTCTTATTCGTACTCTATCTGTAAATCCAGATATATTACTTTTAGATGAACCTTTTTCAGCCCTTGATTACCAAACAAGGATTTTAGTTAGTGATGATGTTTATAAAATAATTAAAAATGAGAATAAGTCTGCTATATTAGTAACTCATGATATAAGTGAAGCAATATCCATGTCAGACAAAGTAGTAGCACTATCTAAACGCCCTGCAACTGTTAAAAATGTATATAACATAGACTTAAGACAAAATGAAGATTTAACACCTCTTCAAACCAGAAAAGTTCCTGATTTTCAAAAATACTTTGACATACTATGGAAGGAGCTAGATAGTGATGAGATTAAGTAAAGATTCAGATGGATATAAAAATTATCTAAAAAACGTTAAAAAAGAAAAAACTAAAATTCTTTTATATCAGATATTAATATTTGCAGGATTTTTAATTCTTTGGGAAGTACTTGCTAATCTAAATATAATAAATACATTCTTATTTAGCAAACCTAGTGATATATACTCGCTTTTTATAAGCTATGTTCAAAATGGCCAACTTCTAACTCATGTTGGAATATCAGTATATGAAACTCTACTTGGTTTAATTATAGGTACAGTGCTTGGAATATTAGTTGCAATAGCACTTTGGTGGTCTGAAAAATTATCAAAAATTTTAGACCCATTTTTAGTTATATTAAATGCTCTTCCTAAAACAGCTCTAGCTCCTATTATTATAGTTTGGGCAGGTGCTGGTATTGAAGGTATTGTAGTTACTGCTGTTACTATATCTGTTGTTGTTACTATACTTTCTGCTTATAACTATTTTATAAATGTTGATGAAGAAAAAATTAAAATGTTAAGAAGTTTTGGTGCTACTAAATCACAAATATTATTTAAGCTTATAATTCCTTCTAATATTGGTAATTTAATAAATCTTACTAAGATAAATATAGGTATGGCTTGGGTAGGTGTTATAGTTGGTGAGTTTTTAGTATCAAGAGCTGGTATTGGTTATTTAATAGTTTATGGAAGCCAGGTATTTAAGTTAGATTTGGTTATGATGGGAGTATTTGTACTTGCATTTTGCGCTTGGATTATGTATGCTATTTTAAATCTTATAGAAAAGTTTTATAATTCTAGAAGATAGGTTATATCAATGTTTCAGGCTATTTGTTAAAGATGTATATATGAACTATTACCTTGATATTGCAATATAATCATAATTAAATGGCGACAAAAAGGCGACAAGATGCCGACAAATTTATTAATTAAACTCTTAGTTAGTTAGAATAAAAATTTAAACATAAAAGGAAAAGCTCCTATCTACTGCGAATAGATAAGAGCCACATACTAGTAATAACTAGTTGAATGTTTTTATGCACTACTATTATACCAAATATAATGTAGGATATTCAAGCATAAAAATTTTTTGGCTCAGCTTTTCCTTCTATGTAATAACTAGGAGGGTGTTTTATGAATAACTTTAAATTTATAACAAGAAATGATATGACAAAGGAATTATTTTTCAAATTACCAAAAGCTTTAATGTATGAAGTAAAATATAAAAAACTATCTGCTAATGCAAAGTTGCTATATGCAATGTTATTAGACAGAACTACTCTATCTATAGAGAATGATTGGTTTGATTCTCAGGATAGGGCATACATAATTTGTGAAGTTGATGAAGTAGAAATATATTTAAGCTGTGCTAGAGGTACAGCGAATAAAGCTTTGAAGGAATTAGAAAGACATAAACTTATAATGAAACTCCAACAGGGACAAGGCAAAGCTAATCTACTATATGTAGCTCATGTTGATACTTCAAAGGATACTTTAGATGTACACCTAAAGCTACATAAAAGAATGCTTTTAGCATTGAAATCTAAGAGAAAAGAAAATAGAGCAAAGTATGCATCTAAGAAGTTCAAAAATTGTACTCCTGTTGGAAACACTGATATCGAAGACTATAAAACTGTGAACAGTACTGATATCAATAGAAGTACAAAAAATGAACTCCTAGAAGTTCAAATTTTAAACGGAAATAATACTAATAATAAAGATACTGATTTTGTTGTTGTTGAGAGCAATCAATCAGGAAAAGTTTCATTAATTAAGGACTATGGATTTGATGTTACAGATATACAAGTTAAGCTAATAGAAAATATGGAATTTGATTTATTAAAAGATGCAGTTGAAACTACAGTAGCTAAAGGTGGAAAAGCCTTTGGATATGTATATGAAGTTTATAAGTCTTTAAGAGATAGAGTTAATACTAACGTAAAAATTACAGTTGCTAAAACTGTTAATTGTAATACAGCTAAAACTACTTACAGTAAGAAAAATACTTTTGCTAACTTTGAGCAGTCTTTTATGCAATATGAGGAAGATGAGCTATCTGATATTATTACTAAATCTCAAGAAGCTAAATTTGGAAAAGTATTGTGCTGTAGATAATACGATAGGAGGTATATATTATGGATGAACCAAGTATAGAGAAATATTTTATAAGCAATTGCTTATTTACCATCGATGAGTTTAATGAAATGTACAAGTCCTTATCTAAGGAAGAACTTAAAGAAGTAGCTGACAATGATTACAATGAAATGGATATATGTGTTAAAATAGGCTCTCCATTTAAGAACCTTCATTACACAGTCGGAGACCGTAACGGTAAAATTAAAGTTAACCATGACTTGTATGTGAAGTCTAAAGACTTTAAGGTAGAGGTTAAGTATCTTAAGAACTGGACTGCTGGTAATGGTGGAAAATGTGCCAGTAAAAGTTGGGCTGAGTATCAAGCTGATTTTGATTGGCTTGAAGATGAAATAATAAAGAACAAGGGCAAAAGAGCATTTATTATAGGATGGTTTAGTTAGCTAATTCAACTTGGGTATACTAAAGGTGGTAAACCACTAGTAGATGAAAACAGACTTATATATTTCCCTTTTCTAAAGAGGATATCTAAGCCTACATACACAAAAGACTTGGTATATAATTATGATTATTCATATGAAGAAATGAAAGTTAAACTTAGAGGAAGAAGACGTTATAGTATGAACTGTATGCTTCTAGGTAATAAAAATGATAAATTCCATTTTGTTATATATTATTAATTTTTAAGTTACATAATAAAAAATGGATATATCAAATAATATATATCCATTTATAAATTTAATCTTTATTTACTTTATATAATACTAAAGGTACATATTACCATTTTTCAGTTTTATGCTCTATGCAAGAAGAGCATATCCCTAAATCATTACCATCTTTAAGGTATAGTACCCCACACTCGTTACAAAATGCTACTTCATTCTCATCATAGTAAACTCCACAAGAAAAACATACATATCTTCCATCAATATCAACCATTGAATATGCCTCACAATCTAGACATTCATATAATGGATATTCTCCTCCATCTTTAAGAATCTCGTATTTACTTAATCCTAGTATACTGCTAATATATTCATTAGAAGCTTTTTCTCCATCTTCCTTATATTCACAGAAGAAACAATAGCACATATTACTACCATTGTAATTGAGCTTTAATAAACTTTCTTTACAAGATGGACATTCTACTAATTCTTCTAGTACGGCTTCATCATTAGCTCTTGCCGTAGCCATTTCCACAGCATCGTCATAATGTTCTTTAAGCTCAGATGTGCATCTTATCAACTCTTTAATTAGTCGCTCTTCCTTATTTGTCAATCCAAACTCAGCGTCATCATCGTTTAAATTAATTGACATTGGAGTTGTAAAATCATTATAGTTCTTGGTGATAAATTTAGTTATCGCACCTAAAGCATTATTAATACATGCTTCAATCGAATGAAAATTACTCTTTACTGTAAAATGTTCCATCTGATTTCTTAACCTTCTTAAGCTTTCAAATGCCTTGTCACTCTTGTTATCAATCTCAACATCACATAATCTTTTTAACCTTTCAACAAGTGTTGAACTATCCACACTTTTAAATGAGCCTGCTCTTAGGTGCTCCTTATTAGCTTTATTCATATCTGAAAAAATATAAGTCCAATGTTCCCTATACAACCTGCTCTTTAATATAAGCTCTATTCCTGATGATAAATGTAATAAGCTGTATTTAATTTCTTGTTCCTTATTTTCACAATCTTCATGTTCGGCTTCTTTTAAATGTCGTATTGCACTTATTATAAAATCTAGTCCATTTTCAAGCATTGTAAACTCCATATCATCCCCCCTGCAATTTCATCTTATTATAAAAAATACTTAAATAAGCATTCTTCAACATTACTATACCATATAGTATAAATAAAAGTACACTTTTATACAATATTTTCATCAAGCCCTACGTTTACAATTTTTCATACATGTCAATAATATAGAGGTTTAATCATAAACTATAGCATTAAGGATGGTGATTTATGGATAAGGTTAAACAATGTACTAAATGTAAAGAGGTGCTACCTGATACCGCTGACTTCTTTTACTACGATAGCAAATGGAAAAAGTTATCTGCTCAATGTAAAAACTGTAAAAAGGGTGTATATAAAGACAAAGAAGTTACAGATATCAAAAGATGGTATGATGAACGAGATAACTACTTTAAAAGTAAATGGCAGTTTAAAGATATTAAATGGATGTATGACAACTATCTATCTATAACAAAGCAAGAGCTACTTGATTATTTTGACCATAAAATACCTTATAAAACCTTGACTAATATCATCTATAAATGGGGTTTGAAGAAAACAACTAAGAATGATAATTGGTCTAAAGAGGAAATAGAAAGCCTTAAAAAGTATTATCCTGATAAAGAACAGTGCTTTCTAGAAAGCTTTTTTAAAGATAGAACTTGGGTATCTATAAAGATGAAGGCTAGTAAACTAGGTATTCAAAGAACAGATGAAGCTCTATTTACAATAAGAAGTGAATCTCATATCGGTGTAAAACCCTCTGAAGAAGCTAGAAGAAAAATGAGCCAAAGCAGAAAAGGTAAAAATAATCCCAACTGGAAAGGAAATTGCCATATAGTTCCACATTTTAGAAGTCAGTTATATGAATGGAAATTAGCTAGTTTGAAATCTACTGATTATAAGTGCTATTTTACTTTTATACATAATGATAATTTACATATACATCATGTTAATAAAAACTTCATAGATATTATGGAGGAATCGTTTAGAAAGTGTGGTTTGTCCATAAAGGAAAATATAGAAGACTATTCAAATGAAGAACTAGATAACTTAAACAGGGTCTTTTTAGAATTACATTATCAGTACGGTCTTGGTGTACCTATGCAAGAGTATATTCATAAAACCTTTCACTCAATTTATGGACACACTAACAATACCCCTGAGCAATTTAAAGAGTTTGAGCATAAATATCATTCAGGTGAGATAGATGATTTACTTAACAAGCATTTAACTGAATATAACTTAAAAACAAAGAATAAGAAAAAACGAAATAAATTGACACCTGAAGATGTATTAAATATACGAAAATTAATTGGTGAAGGTATCAAAGTATCTATATTAGCTGAACAATATAAAGTTTCACCTCAAACTATTAGGGATTTGAAGAATTACAAAACATGGAGTCATATAAGTTAGTCCTTATAACATATATAGTAATATGCATTATAAAGATTTTTAGGAGGTGTACATATGGTTCTATGTAAAACTTGTGGGAAAGATAACATATTTGATTTTGGTTGCACTGAATGTGATTCATGTTCAAGAAAAAGGTATGCTGTTAAAGATGGGAAGGAAATCTATGGACATATTACTACATTAATGAAAGAATGTGATATCTCATTTAAGCAGGCTATTGAAATCATAAAGATAGTTAATCTACACGAGATATCAGAGGGATTAAGTGATATTAGGAAAGCAGTTTATGATATTGGAGAATAGCCCTAAAAATAGAAAAAGGCGATAGATACACAACTACCTGTATACCTACCGCCTTAAATTTTACTTACCCAATATAACATCTTTCAAGACTTCTATATCTTCCTTCATGTCTTTAACTACTTCAAAGCTCTTAGCTTGAGTTAAAATAACGTCTTGATTTTTCTCAATAGTCTTTTGATACCTTAATTCTCTTTTACTATTTTCTGTCATTACATACCATAGTAAAGAAGCGAATATAGCTCCTGCAAAGCCATACTCGCTTAATATCATTTTTAATATTTCATTAATATCCATACTATACCACCTTTCTTTAGTTTATTATCTTAGTTCTCTAACTATGCTATGAAGTAAATCATCCTGAGCTTGCTTAACCATTTTTTCAACTTGTGGCATAATATCCTCTGATACACTACCTTCTATGTTTACAAGAGGTTGATTAAAGTTTACTTCTACTGTTCTGTTGTTAGTATTATTAGTTGTACTATTATTACTTGAACTTGGAGTGTATCTGCTAGAGCTATAATCTACATTCGGAATAGAGAACCTTGTTTTAGAGTTTATATCTAATTTATCTAAGATATCATCTAAGTCCTCAAAAGTATCTAGTGCTTGTTGTAGTTTACCTATCAGTTCCTGTTCAATAGTACTTCCAAGTACACCAAATAGTTCTCCTGTCTCCTCTGCAAAATCAATTAAAGCATCTTCTAAACTAGATACATTACCTTCTATATCAGTAAATACTCCACTACCAAGGGCTTGTGCAACTAGTTCAGCTATTTTACCGTCAGAGAATTTATCCTCTAAATCTTTAATCGTACTGTCAGCTTCTTCCTGTAATCTATCACTTTCTTGGTCAAACATATCATTAACTTGGTCATCGATTTTATCTTGAACCATGTCTTGAAGTTTCTTCTGTTCTTCTTTTAATTGATTCAAAAGGTCTTGAACTTTTTTCTGTCCTGCTAGTGAAATATCTTTTTTAGCTATTTCAAGTTGCTTCTCAAGATTTTTTACCTTTTCCATTTGGTCATTGTAATTGTCTTGGTATTTAGCCTCTTCTCTAGCTTTATTATAAGCATCCTTCTCTTTATCTAAAGCATCTAATCTAGAATCTAATTCTTTATTAATTAAATCTATTCTATCTTCTACTTGTTTTTTGTAGACTTTTGTTATCTCATCTTCTATGTCCTTGACTACATCTAACTGCTCTTTAAGAGAATCTTTAATTGTATTCTCTAGGTCTATCCACTCACCTTCAAGCTTTGGTAGTTCCTCATTTTGTAACTCAAAGTAAGCCTCTAATACTTCTTGTATATCCTCAAAATCTTTTGATGTATTCATCAGGTGTTTTAGCTGTTCTGAGTAATTGCTTACATCACCGTTAGAATCGAACTTGAAACCTACTGATTTCAATTTATTTTGAAGTTCTGAGTGCTTATTTAATATATAATTATATTGTTTATTAATCTCTTTTTTCTGCTTTTCAAGTAACTCTAGCTGTTTATCTAATAAACCTATCTTTTCACTACCTGTAGCATATTTTAATTTTTTCTCAATTAAGTCTAGCTCTTTAGATAAGTCGTTTAACTCATCAGTTAACTCTTGATACTTAGCCTCTTCAAACATTTTATTTTGTTCTTTTATAATATCAGCTATTGTATCTTTCATATTAGACATCTCATTATTTAAAGATTCCCACTCATTCTCAAGGTCAGGAATCTTATCATAGGTAGTATCTAGATACTCTTCAACTTTTTCAAAGACTTTACTAAACTCATCTTCAGATAGAGTCTTCTTAAGTTCTTCTATTTTTCCACCATATCCCTCAATACTTCCGTCATTCCTGAACTTAAAACCATATTGTCCAAGTTCATTCATTAGCTTTTTCCTTCTTTGGTTTTCAAAGACTAAAAGGTCTTGAGTTTCCTTTTGAAGTTGCTTAGTAAGCTCTATTCTTTGGTTTAATAAGTCAATTTCTTTTTGTCCACTAGCACCATCTAATAATACTTTATTCTTATCAAGTTTATTTTGAACTTCCAAAATATCTCTATTGTGGTCTTTATATCTAGAGTCCTCTTTAAGGTCTTTTAATTGATTTTCAAACTCTTTAATAGAGTTTATATTGTCTTTAATAGCATTATTTATCTCTATAAATTCTTCTCTAACATCAGGTAGCTTATTTACAGAAACATCTATGTACTCTTCTAAATAAGTTTTAATTTCATCTAAACTTTTTTTATACTTATCTACATTTTCTTTAGCTAAGTCATACTCTTTAGATAATTTATCCTTATGCTTATCATTATCGCCCTTGTAGCTAGATTCAGCCTTTTGTTTAGCATCTGCTATTTCTTCCAGCTTTTCTAGCTCTTTTTCTATTAGGATAAGTTTTTCTTCGTAATTCTTTAAGTTTCCATCAGGTGTAAATTGGAATCCTTTATTCTTTAAGAAATACTCATAATAATTCTTTTGTCTTATTAGCTTATCCTCTAAATCCTTTTGAAGTTGTAACTGCTCTTGATATAATACATTTTGCTCTTCAAGATACTTAACCTTATCTCTGCCACTAGCATTTTTCATTTTCTTATCTAGTAACGATAGTTGATTATTTACGTCTTTTATTGCATTTTCTAATTCTTGAAGAAGTTCAACATTATACTTTATAGAGTTAAATATATCATTACCACCTATTGCTATAGTAGGTCTTGATACTGCTCTAGCATCCATATTTGGTACATTATCTTGGTTATAATTAGCATATGGTTCAAATGTTCTTCTAGCAGATTCTACAATTGGTTCTACTGGAGTTGGTACAGATATAGTCTTAGGTTTAGCACCTTGCCTTTGAGGGGTTGGAGTTCCTACTGTTGAGTATTTTGTAACAACTTTAAAGGTAGTAGTAAATGTTTTTGCATATTTGCTAACAAACGAACTTATATTATTTTTAAGACCTGTTACATTTTTACTAGCTTGTGCCGTTACTGTACTAAACTTAGTAGTTTTAGTTTTTCCAGTATTCTTTCTATCATAATCCGATATATTATTTTTAAGTCCCGTTACATTTTTGCTGGCACTAGCAGTGTCTGTTTTGAATGTTGCCTTATATACTTTACCATTCATACTTTCTGCTTCTTGCTTTACACCTTGTACCTTAGACTTACTATCTCCAATATCTACATTAACTTTAGATGTAGACTGTTTAGGTAAATTATCTAATTCCTTTTTAGTTTGTTCTACTTGCTCTTTACCATTAACAGCAGTCTCGATTTTCACACGTTCTTCTTCAGGTAAACTATCTAGTATTAACTGTAATTGTTCTGCACTCATATTTCCCTGTTCTTGGATATTAGTTAATAATGCTACTCTCTTTTCTACAGGTATATTAGCCAATATATCTTGTACAGTCTTAGCACCTTCTAATGCTTTGTAGTTATCTGCTTTAATTAGTGTTTGTACTTCTGGAGGTAACTGTTCATATATATTGTATAGTTTTAATGCTTTATCTTTAGATTCTTCACTATCTGCCTTTAAAACCGTCTGAACATCTTTAGGTATATTTTCATATGCAGTAGTTAATTCTATTACCTTTTCTTTAGTTCCCTCTATATCTGGTTCTAATTTAGTATTTCCCCAAATTTTTTCTAATCTTCTACTATGCTCTGCATTAAGTCTTTCATTTTCTTCATTGCGTTCTCTTACATTATCTACTAAACCATCGTATGTACCTTTAACATCTTCCATACGTTTATCTATAGAATCTGCCCAATCATCCATACCTACAAAGTCTGCAAAATTAGATATCCCTTCTCCAGCACCCATAACAAACTCTAGTACCTTAGCTAAAGCACCATCAAACACATTTCCTATATCATTACCCATCTTTGTAAATGTAGCAGTAATAGCAAAAGGTATTAATCCCATTGATTCTACAATTTTACCTGCAAAATCTATAATTTTAGTTAAAGTTGGTAATACTCCTGAACCTATTGTTTGTGTTAATTCATTCCATTCATTGGATAAGTCTTGTTGCATAGCTTGGTAAGATTCTTCATATGCTTGTTTAGCCTCATCCATAGCTCCTGCTGTATTACTTACAGATGTTTCTATGTTAGTCCATGCCTGTACAACACCTTCAGAACCATATTCGATTGTGCCTTTGAAAATTTCTTGGAGTAATCTAGCTCTTTCAGTTTCATCTGAAACACCCATGATAGCTTTCATTACTTGTTCCATTGCACCAACAGATGTTATAGAACCACTATCTATTTTACTTTTTAAATCTTCTATATCTATTCCTAAATCTTTAAAAGCATCTTTACTAGTTGTAGAACCATCTGTTAAAGTTAAGAAGAACTCTTTAACCATATCCATAGCTTGGTCTGTACTCATACCCGTAGCATTTACCGCTTCATCGACTAATGCAAATGCTTCTTGTCCACTTACACCTAAAGTCGATAGTATAGGAGTATATTCTACTAAAGTATCTAACCAATCTTGAGACATATTAAGTCCTGATTGTTCCCCGGCTATAATCATATCTAGTGCTTGAGAATGTGTCATCCCCCAGTCATTTACTGCTGAGGTCATAAATCTAGTTACATCAGCACTTTCATATCCCATTTTAGCTAATAAGTCCATGCTTTGAGCTAGACTTTCAGTTTCTTTAGCACCTAAATTAAATCTTTGTTCTAATAATTTAACTGCTTCAGATACACCTTCTAGGCTATAACCACCATCTCCAGCTATATTGTTTATTTGTTCATATAATGCTTTAGCATCCTCTTCTGCTAATCCTAAACTTAATCTAAGTCCTGTTATAGCATCATCAAATGCTATTGCTCCATCATATACATTCTTAGCAAATACACTGGCTATAGCTACCGCAGATGCTTTAGCACCTAATGCTAAATTATCTAAACTTAATTTAGAATCATTTGCACTTTCTCCTATTAGGGCTAGCTCTTCCGTACCTTCACCCATAGTTTTAAATGAAGTTTCTAACTCACTTATAGAAGATTTTAGCTTATTCATATCATTAGATGTTTTATCTATGTCTGTACTATACTGTTGTAGCTTATGAGAGTTCTTTTGTATTAACTCTAATTTATCTGCTAATGCCTTCTTTAAGTCTTTAACAGCTTTTTCTTGTTCTTTATAAGCATTACTATTCTTATCGCCATTATTAACCATATCTGCTAATGCTTTTTCTGCTTTCTTTAACTCATCAGCTAATTCATCATATTGTTTCTTTTGCTTATCCGTTTTCTTATACAAATCATCAAATTGTTTATTTTGCATTTGTAACTTCTTTTCAGTTGCATCAAATGCTCTATTACCTTTTTCTAATGCTTTAGTATATGCTTCTACTTTATCTTCTGCATTATCTATAGACTTACTTGCTACATCAAAATCTTTTGCTAAGTTTCTAACATTCTTCTTAGTGTTAGATAATTCCCTAGCAAAACTTTGCATTTCTAAATCTAAACCGACCTGTAAATTTGCTATCTCTTGACTTCTACTCATATATATACACCACCATTTCTAAAAATTGTAAAAAAAATAGGCATAGTCAAAATGATGACCATGCCTTATCCGAATGAAGTTTCATTTACAACTTCTCTCTTATTATCCTGTTTATCTAATCCGTTAAATCTTCTATGTGCATCCCATTGCTTAAAGTAGTATTTTGGTGTTATATTATAGAAGTCATCAGCTCTTTTTAACACCGAATACCATATATATTCCATTTCTCCCATATCCCAGTCTTGTACTTTTGCATATGGATTAACTATTCCACTCGTTTTTTTTTATCATCATCTTGAGGTAAACTAGCTTTCATTAATGCAAATACTTGTAAAGTTATATTATTTCTCTCATGTAATTTCATATCTTCAAGTATATGTTTTGCCTCTAACTGAGGATGGCATCTTCTTATTGACTCTATTATTAAGTTATTTATAACCATATAGTTTTCTTTTTTGACTAAGTCAAACATTTCTACTACTGTTATATTGTCTTTAACTTGTTTTAAATTCCATTGAGCCTCAGCTATTGCTCCCATATCTAATCTAGCTCTATATTTCTTACCATTTAACTTTATTTCTATCACATCATTTATTACACTCATTATCTCGCCACCTTACTAGGTATTTGCACTTCTTTAAAGAAGTTATCTACCTTATCTTTATTCCCTGATTTTGTATCTAATGTAAAATAAGTTAGTTTCTTATCTAAGTCTACTAGAACATCAAACTCTAATATTTGAGTTTCATTATTCATTTCGCCTTGCATCGTACTTGCAACATCAGTTGGATTATTAAAAATGCACTTATAGACTACAGTATATAGCTCACCTTCATCTGCTTTTTCTCTAGAGAATAATAAGCTAATCGGTTGAGGATTAAATTCATCTATTATGTATAGCTCTCCATTATTGTAACTCCATCCTAATATATCTGCTTTTTCTTCTAAGGTTAATCCAAGAACAGATAATTTGCCTGTACCTTTTAAAGCTCCATTAAATCTAATAGAGTCATACCCTTGTTTTTTAGCATATTGGTAAGGCTGTTCTAAATTAATTTCTATATCTAATGCTCCTAAAATTGGCTTTATTATTCCACTTTTACAGTAATGTATCTTATCTAATCCATATAAGATTTTGCTTTTATAATTCATATTACACCTACTTTATAATTATTTTAAATTGGTGGTAGATTTTGAGAGAACCTACCAAACTCTTATTTTTAAGCTAATTATTTTAACTTAATATTATAAACTGCTTTCTTTTGGCATTTGTACTGTTGTATACCAATTATTTACCATTTCAGAGTCAACTTTAGCATCAGTTGTATCCACTGTATAGAAGAAATATCCTTGCTTTAAGTCAGGTAAACAAGTAAAGTCTAAATCAGATATTTGCTCTGCCATTTCCCCTTCTGTTGTGACAGCACTTATAGATGGTATAGCGAATTGTACATTATATAAAACATTTAATAATTTACCACCATCTGCCTTTTCTTGTTCAAATAGTAAAGCCAATGAAGGAGCATTCATACTAGCATTTAATGCTAATCCACCAGACATATTTTCTGTTCCAGCTAATAAGCATTTTTCATCAGTAGTTAATCCAAGTACTGATAATTTACCTGATCCTTTAGTTATTCTCTTATCGTTATATACAGCTTTGTTATCTGCATAAACTATCTTTTCAGATGCTTCAAATGATGCTTCTACAGCTTTACCACCAAGTATTTGAACAGGAACTCCAAATTCACCATCTTCCCCAACTGTTGCAACGTGTATGTTAGACATACCAAATATTATTTTTTCATTATAAGTTTTACTCATTAAAAATCACCTTATCTTTCTTAAATTTTTGTATTAAAAAAGAACTCTAGTTAGAGTCCTCATTCCAAATCTTTATTTTAAAATCCATGTTTTTACCAAAGTGAGTTTCACCTATTAGGTCAATACACCCATCGAATTTATAACCATTAGATTTCATCATATTTTTTATTTCTTTGTATTTGTCTGCTAATAGCCTATTATCCTTTTTATACCAGTAGTTGATAGTAATATAATATAAAGTGGCACGACTTTTATTATCCGCCACCTCCGCATCCTTTTCTTGGTATATACTGTAAACAACATACTCATCTGTTTTGTTGGTACATTCTTGGTAATAAGCATCTATATTAATAGACTTTAATATATTAAATATTTTACTTATCATTTAATCACCTACTTAGATGTTAGGTCTTTAACTATAGATTCTTTAATTGCTTCAGATGCTTGTTTAATATTCTTGTTCCATGCTTTCTTCATCCACTTATTACCAATCATATTTTCTGTTCCATACTCTTGGTAATATCCATATCTGACTACATCTTCACTAGCATTTTCAATGCCTACTGTAATTTTAGCTTTAGTTCCAGTACCTTTAATTTTACCTTTATCTAAAGACTTTTTTAGTTCTCCAGTATCTTCAGGAGCGGTCTCTATTTGACCCTCTAATAAAATATCTGCGCCTGCATTTAAAGCATTTGTAGCTATTTCTTTTTGTGCTTTTCTTTCTAACTCTTCCAGTCTATCTAATACTTCTTGGAGATTATGAGTTAATCCCATATTACTCCACCTTCTCTACTGTTAACTCTATAAATGCTCTATCTTCAAATTCGTGTATATGCTTTATGTCATATCTTTCATTTTTGTAAAAAACATAATTATCTGTAGATATATTTCTATTTCTACAGATGAATTTAAGAGTTAATTTAGTAGAATTAGCATTAGAATTTATATATTCTTTAGTAGATACAGTCTTTTTCTTAGCTCTAAGCTTATATTTTGTTACATAACTTTTAGAACTAAATCCATCTACAAGCTCTTCTTTAAGCTCTTGTATCTCTATTATTTCTCTTAATTCGCCTGCATCAATCATTATAGCCATACCCTGTTCATGTCCAGTATTGATTTAAGCACAAAATTTACTTTATTACTAACTTGCTCTGTTGCACTTCTTTTAGAGTACATATCTGTAACTAATAGTAATACAGCTATATTAATAGAAGGTATTTTATCTAATTTCTCTTCACTTAAAGATGTATAAGTTTTTACATAATCTTTAGCAGAATACAGACATAAGTTTATTAAGCTATCATCTTCCTTGAAGTCTTCTTCTATATTAAGATGTTTCTTACAATGTTCTATCATTAAATTGCTAAAAGTAACTTGTTCCATTACTCAGTCACCTTCTTATTAGTAACTTTCTCTGCCAATTTAGCATCTATTAGTTGCTTAGCTAAATTTTGCTTAACTTCTTTTACTTCATTGACTTTACACATTCCAAGTTCCAAATGTGCAAAGTTTTCCATTATTTTTATTTTCATATATACCACCTCCAAAAATAACACCTTCTAGAATCCGTTTTAGAGGTGTTTCTATTTAATTTTTAATGTAAACATTAGGGCATAGAAGGAACACTTCTACACCTTAACAATTGGATATTTTGACTGTATGCTTAAATTAAGCCATAAAAGCTATAGCTTTTGTTATAGCTTGCTTAACGTCTGCATAAGAAGTTACTCTGAAAGCTATACCAGCAGTGTCAAACATTGACTCAGTAGATTTCTTTATCTCAGCAGTAGCACCAGTAGCAACTACCATACCTTGAGCCATGTCTGCGAAGTACATTTTAGTTGCATCATTTGACTCAACTACTGGTCTTCCATATATAGTAAATGCAAACTCTTTAGTTAGGTCAGGCTGAACTATTGGTCTTCTTAGTTAGGTCAGGCTGAACTATTGGTCTTCCTTGATTGTCCGTTAATGTCATTAATAATCTTAAGTCAGCATCATTAACAACCCATATTGCATTTTTTCTAAACTTAGATTCTAGTGCAAAGTATAAAGAATTTACATCATCTAAAGATAAAGCACTTTCTACTTTTCTAGTAACTTCTTTAGCTCCCATTTCTTTAGTAGCTTTTTCTAATCCGAATGCTGTATCGTCACCTTTCACAACTAATTCTGCTATTGTATCATTTATAGCTTGTCTACATTCTTCTGTTATAACTGCTTCCACATCATAAGCTTCTGAGTTCATTAACTCTTCAGATACAGCTATTATAGAAGAATATTTTTCGGGTCTTAAATCAACCTTATCGAATAAAACATCTTTCTTAGCTATCTCAGCTAACTCACCAGCTTTAACTAACTTTCCTAATTTTCCTTTTTGCACTGGTACTATAGAAGTTCCATTAACAGGTATTTGTCTTATGTGAGCCAGTATTGGATTCTCTTGAGCTTTTTCTGCCACATGTTGTCCATTTGCTACTTTTTCCATTTTTACATTAGTAGTTGTCATAGCATTTTTTATTTCAACTTTCATTTCTTTTCCTTCTAATATTGTATTTTTAAATTCCATATTTTCTTTACCTACCTTTTCTATTTTTTCTGTACTGTTATCTACAGTTAATTTGTCTAATTTATTTAAAGACTCGATTTTATTTTGTATTTCTTGTAACTCTTGTTCTTTAGCTTCAAACTTAGCTAAATCAAAGTTGTCTTCAACTTCTACTAGAGTTTTCATATCATCTATTAATTTGTTTTTAGCCTCTAATAACTCTTTTAGCTTCATCATTTCACACCTTTCTTTTAAAAATGGGCATAAAAATAACACCTTAATGGTGCTTTATGCTTTACAGTTCATAAGTTTTAATTTTTGCTTTATAGTAGTCTACATTGTAATTTGTTAATATAATTGGTTCATCTTTTGTATTATTTTCAATTTCTTTATTTTCTTCAACTTGGTTGTTTAAGTTTTCAGGAATATTTTTGCAAATCTTGTTAAGATACTCAGACTCTACTTTAGCTACAGCTTTATTTTCTTCTGCAAGCTCTATATTGAAGTATTGAGATGCTTCTTCGCCATTTAGCCAAGTCTCATCATTAACCATCTCTTTGATAGTTTCTATATCAACACCTTCAACAATATTATCTTGATATACATTAATAATTGCTTGCTCTATGTTGTCTAATAAATCTGCTGTTTCTCTTAACTCATTTGCATTTCCTGATACACCCACAAGTGGTTTATGTATCATCAAGAAACTATTCTTAGGAACTACTATCCTATCTCCTGCCATAGCTATTACACTAGCTATTGAACCAGCTAAACCATCAACATAAACTGTTTTAGTTCCTTTATGACGTTTTAACATGTTGTATATAGCCATACCTGCAAAAACAGAACCTCCTCCTGAGTTAATATAAATGTTTAAATCTTTATTCTCATAGTCTTTTAGAAAATCTCTTACCCTCTCAGGATATTGGTCTGCATCATCCCAAGCTCCATACCAAGAACTAACTATATCTCCATAAAAATATAAATCCACTGAAGTTTCTGTTTGGTTCTTAACTTGTAAAAAATTTATTAAATTATCTTTTTTCACGTTATTCACCACCTTCCTTTAGCTTATTATCTATATTAGATGTACTAATAACGTTTATATTACCTTTACTAATAGTAGCCATATTAACTGGTACTAATAATATATCTGTACCTTCTAAGTGCGGTAAGTTTAACTTTTTCCTAGCTTCTGCTAATGTCATCAAACCACCTTTTACAGCTTTATCTAGATATTCTATCTGTTCTTTTGGGCTAGCCTTTAGTAGTTCGCTTGTATTAAACTCAAAGAAATATCCTTCTCTTTTCTCTGCTTCTGTTAATAATAATTTATTAAAGTTCTCTTCTATTAATCTTATATACGGATTTAATGTCTGCTTCAAGAATCTTAATGCTTCTTCTTGAGAATTGTTGTAACTACTAGCACTATCCACTAGGTAACTAAATGGTATATTAAGTAATAGAGCTATCTGCTTTATAGTAAATTCTCTACTCTTAATTAACTCTATATCCGAAGGTTTTAGGTTAAGCTGATGATACATCAGCCCTTCTTCAAGCACTGGAGTTGCATTTTTATCTGACCCAGTATAGAACTTCTTCCATGACTCTTTTAAATTCTCTTTTGCTTCCCTAGATAGCTTACTAGCTGTTGCTAAAAAACCTTTTAGATTAACACCTTCTAATGAGCTAAAAGTAAATTTACTTTCTGCTTTAGCTATATTAATTAACTCTTTCCCTGTTTCAAGTACACCTTTCCCAAAGGGTGAGCCACAATCCTTATTGTCTTTTATTAAGTTAATCATTTCATAATGTTTTGCTACAACAGTCTCACCTTTTAGGTCTGTAAATGTATATATAAAGCCTGTCTCACCATTTGCGTATACTGCTTTCTCTATCGATACAGTATTATTATCTATATATTCTAAAGATAGTATATTACCTGTTCTATCTTTCCTGATATAGATGTAGCTATTCCCTTTTAATATTAAGTTTTTAACTATATTATATTTAAGATTCATCGCAACAGTTGTGTCGTTTGGGCTAGCATTAAGCAAATGATTTCTATAGTCATCAACTTTTACTCTTTCTCCATTTTTATCTCTTTTGTAAAGATAAATAGGTAGTGTCGAAATAGAATTGCCTATTAAATTTATACCACTATTTAGAGCAACTATCTTATTAGCTGTACTTTCATGTACCTTGCTAAATTTAACTGTATCTCCATTTGCAACTGTATCATTCGTTAGGTCAATTTCAACTGTGTTTTCATCTATCTGTCTTGCCTTTTTAAACCATGCCATTGTCTCACATCCTCTCTATATGAATGTTATTCCACCAGTTTCGTAAACTGAGGTTTCTTCTATTTGCTCTATTAAAGCAAAACTATTTAAAAGACTTGCTAACAAGTCTATCTTTCCTTTACTTGCTTTTTTAGCAACCATTGTTAATTGCTGAGCATTTGTAATTTCTCTAGCATTTGCAACATTTAGCACAAATAAATCATTTTTTACATATGCAAACTTTTCGTTTAACACTGATTCCTTCATCAACTTACAAGCTGGATGTAGTGTCATGTAACCTTGTGCTACTTCAGTACAATCAAGACCTTCATTTTCTAACTTTGATACTGTACTAGATGCATTATATTTGTCATATCCTACCGCCCTTACTTTACAACCTAATTTACTCTCTATAGATAAAATAAAGCTTTCTATAAATCCATAGTCTATAATTCCCTTATTTCCACAGCCAAAGCACCATCCTCTTCTTATGTATTCGTTGTAAGGTACTTTCTCTTCTTGTGTCTTAATTTCAATCTTCGATGCGGGTATAAATCCCCAACTTTGAGCTACATATTTATCTAGATAATAATCATATGTAAGTATGCTAACTGCTGTGTTAT
The DNA here is from genome assembly GCF_015669105.1 of Romboutsia sp. D33t1_170424_H2. Lineage (NCBI taxonomy): Bacteria > Bacillati > Bacillota > Clostridia > Peptostreptococcales > Peptostreptococcaceae > Romboutsia > Romboutsia sp. D33t1_170424_H2. Next base: position 40,124 of record NZ_JADOZQ010000010.1, read on the forward strand.
CTCCACTTAAAGCTAAATCAAAGGACAATACCACATCTTTATTAGTCCAATCATAAGAGTCAATTTCACATTTCTTTAAATCCTTTATATCTATAAATACTTCTTCTTTTTTACCACTTACAAAAATATTTAGATGCTTGGTCTTAAAGTTTGTTGTCTCAGAAGGCATTTCTATTGCTTTCTTTCTCATCTTAAATAGTTCTTCTAGGTTTTCAGGTACATCTATAGCAAGTGGATTTGCTTGATATAAAGCTAAATCATCTGTCCAGTTCTCTGTGTTGTCAGGTTTATATAGCAATGCAAATACTGTATCATCTTCTATAAGACCATCTAGTACTTTTTCGCAGTACTCAACTTCTTCAACCATTGGATTTACCTGTGATTCATAAGCGGTAGATATTAGAACTCCTGTCCTATTCAACATATTCATTTGAGAAGACCTCATTGCTGATATAGGATATCTATTCTTTAATGCTCCTACCTCATCTGCCACAAATACATTAGCTTTTCTACCATCCATTCTATTGACTGAATTAGCTAACGGAACAAACTTACTACTAGTTAGATTGCAAAATATATCTGTATTTCTAATCTTGAATCTTTTAGTTAATGCAGGACTAGATTCTAATAATTTTGCTACTTCTTCTTTAACTATTTTAGATAACTCCCTGTCAGGAGCTACTGAGAAGAACTGAGAATACTTAGGTTCTATTATCATTAATATCAAGAAAATAAGCCCGATAAGCATTGACTTACCCGACTTTCTTGCGATTAATAATACCGATGTTTCATATCTTCTTTTGTTTGTATTATCTTTATACTTCCAACAAAGCATATTAACTAAAAAGAACCATTGAAAACCCACCAATGATTCGTATACTGGTAAACCTGCTCTAAGTCCATCTGCCATATTAATTAATTTTGTTAAATTGGTTATTCGCTCTAATTCATCTTCATCTATAAAATACTTACAATTATTATTTTCTAAATCATCTAAGAATTTTCTACACTGCTTAATAATATACTTACCTTGCCTTATAGAAGTGTTATTGAGCTTGATATTATTATTGACTACATCAAAAGCATATTTGTAAGCTGGATGTTCATAAATGCTCATATAATTACCTCCTATAATATTTATTTCTACTAGGTATTTTATTTATTTAATATAGCTAATAATGGGTCATTTCTATCATCTTCTGCATTTGTATTTATAACACTTAACTTAGCCCTAGATGATGGACTTAAACCTACTTCTACTAGATACTGTTTGTATATAGTGTTATATTGTCTATATACTTTCATCGCAGGATGCTCAACTATATTTTCAGCTCCTCTATCTGAAGTCTTCTTTATAAACATACCTTCCTCTTTTAATACACTATTAGCCTGAGACATTTTAGCATAAGCATCAGCTATAATTGCTACCACTGGTATATCTACATTAGTTAGTATCCCTGAACTATCTAAATCCTTTACTAATTTCTTATACTCTTTCATGCCATCCTTGCACAACCATTTTGGTGCTATATGGACTTTATTAGAACTTCCTCTTAGTCGCTCTTCATTTTCTCTTCTTTGCTGTATTTCTTCTTTAGTTCTATGTCCTGTTGCCAGTGTTATTGGTTTAGTTTTAGCCATTTGTATCACCTACCTTATTCTGTGGGGGTAAAAAAAACCGCTGTGGGAATTTTGTGTAAGCGAAACCCTACCCTGTCTGTACGCCCTCCCATCTCTCCATTTTAAGAAGGGGTATCCCTTTTTATCTTTTTAATTCTAATTTTAAATTTTCAACATAATTTATAATTTCATCTGCTGTCATATTTTCAATGATGTTATGATGTTCTCTACATACAACTATTAGATTATCTATGTCATACATTCTCTCAACATTGTTCTTTACCTTTTCTACATGATGTACTTGTATGTCTGTATAGTTTATTTTTCCTAACTCCATACATACCTCACACATGTAGTTTGCATCCTTAAGTACTTGTTCTCTTACTTTCTTCCATCTGCTAGTATTGTAACAATCATTGTAGACTTTGTATCTATTGTCATTTCTTCTAGCTTGTTGTTTCATTCTTCTATGCTTCTTCTTAGAACCACATTCATACTCTCTATCATGTATCTTCATACAATGTTTACATAATATCTTCGACATTAAATCCCCTACTTATTAGTCTTAATATATAAATCTAAAAGTAACTCTAAATGCCTTACATCTAATCTATACATATCTTCTATAGTTAATTCTTTTCTATCTCTTATAGAGTAATACATCATATGAACTATAGCTCTTAAGTCTTGTTTATTTAACTTATCTCTAAGCTCTGTAATGTTAATATCTAAACTATTGCATACATTAACAAAGACATTTACATCTACTTTCTTAAAGCTATATATACTTTCATTTAATATAAATGCTGTGTTCATAACGCTTCTATGTCCTCGCTTTCTGTATCTAAGTCTAGTAACATATCATATACCTCTGCGTCACTTATTACTCTTATAAGGAGAAATATAATATTATCTAAATCTTCTTCTCTATAAGAAATATTTTCTTTCTGCATCTCTTCTATTAGAAGAGACTTTAATTCTATATTTGCTTTATTTAATTCCATTTATGATATTCCTTCCTTCTCTTCTAATTGTAAGTATCTTAACCAATTACTTTTTATTGCACTCAATCTTTGTGTAGGAGAACATATATGAAAAAAGATAATTGAATATGGCAATATCATTTAATTAAGTGCAATAAAAAATAGACTACAAACTTGTAGTCTCAGTTAAAAATAATTAATTGTAATACATAGGAGAAAGACAAATGTCAATTTATCTTTATATATATATACTCGTAATCATTTTCTTTTTAATTCTATATGTAAACTATTGTAAACAAAAATAATTATAATAATGATTATTCATAGCAAGCAACCTCACTATCAGGCTTCCTACCCACAATACCTTTCTTTGAACATTGACATCTTTGACCCCTTGTAAAGAACCTTGTAACTGAAGTCTTAAAAGGCGGTCTATTACAACTCTTATGGTTCACTGTAAAATTAGTTGAGTCTACTAGTTCAACGAGCTCATAAGTACCGTATGTTGCATCAGTTATCCTTTCACTTAACTCTTCAAAAGTTAGTTTTGGTCTTCCTACTTCTAGAGCTTTACACTCCTCACAATGGTCTCTTCCACCACTAGAGAATGTTGAAGCTCTAGTTAATCTCTTTTCTTTACCACACTTATGAAGTATTACAAGAGGAAGTCTTGACCCTTTATACTCTTCAACAGTCCACTCACCCTCTCCATATTTCTCATCTATTTTCTTTTGAAATTCTTCTTTAGTCATTGCTCTTGCCATTTTAATTACCTCCTTAAGATAATCAATCTACTCACTCATATCAAAACTGATACACAAGAGTTAAAGTGCTAAAACTGTTGGTGTAACTTGTGTTTAGATATTTTTTATTAACAACTTTGTATACAAGTAATAGCAATATATTGAGCTGTTTATTAACTTTAAGACTCTATTAGGTTATCTATTATCTATTTGATTTTATGGTACTGGAAATATAATTCTCCAATCTATATCAGGATTATATAATGCTTCTTCTTCATCTTCTAAATCAGAACACCAAGTTCCAAAGAAATCTTCTACCATACCTTCTGTCATCGTATAATAAATACTAACTGGGTATGGTTGTTTCCTCCTTATATAATCTATTCTATACCAATCCTCATGGTCTATAATCTCAATATTTGCATTATTTACATTATAACGAAAACAACGATTTAAGTATTCCATATCTAACTCTTTAAACTCATCTAAATTATGTAAACAGTTTTTTCTAATATAATTTTCTATTTGCTGACTATTTAATTGAGCTATTTCACATAAAGTACTACAAATATCAACTGTTTTATCATAAGAATAATTATCATAATCCATTATGCCAGTACCCGATGCTGGAAATTTATACGAAAATAATTCTCTATAATCTTTATAACTATTAATTTGATTATATATCTCTTCTCCATAGTTTTTATTTAATTTCATTAAACAATCTTTTATACTGTTAATCGTTTTACTATGATTCATTTCCATAATTGAGTCTTTACCATTCTTCCAACTTATATTAGGCAATGTGAATATGACCGCTCTGCAACAAGTTAGTATTGAATAGTATGATAAATATGGTATACTCATTCTCACATTTTTTTCTATACAGTATTCCAAAGATGACAGCATGACTGTTGCTGATAGAATCATTTTTGTTGCTAAATAATGCCTTACTACCCATTCTGAATTAAGCTCGCTATTCATATTTTTGTTACAAACTTCATTAAATCTTGAATAGACCCATTGCTTATACTTACTTATCTCTTTGTCCTCAAATTTATTCTCTAAATTATAGTACTCAAAACTATCTCCCATAAGTATTCTTACATCCAACTGCGACATTCAGTTACTCCTTTATATAATATTGGTTCTAATTTTTAAACTAATCGCTATTCTAAGCCAAACCTCTCTTTAGTTAACACCTAAATTATTACCTAACTCTGATAGGATATTTTCTACATGCTCCTGTTGCTTCTCAATCATATCTTCAATAACCCCTTGCTTTTCTTCAATCTCTTCCATTCTTTTCTCATCACTAACTGTACAGTCACCTTCATACATTTCTGATTCTGCATATTTGCTATTAATACTAAATACAACTATAGAGATTCATAAATAAATTTGTTGGGGTTACTAAAAATATTCATTAACTCATCTTCAGAAAACCCAATTTCATACAATAAACAGTGTTGCAAAATCTTTTTTAATAATCTGCATATCTCTATTAATTCTATAGTATCTAAACATTTATCTCTTAGTGAAGGGTCATAATGTGTAAGATAATTTCTAGTATTACAAACTTTATAGATAAAGCTTTTTTGTTTATTGGATGATAGATTTAGAATGTAGTTGCATTCTCTAACCAACTCCTTAAGTCTATCTCTTAATGTAGGCTCATTACTGTATGCTAATCTACTTGTTAACCAAGCTCTATGTTCTTCAGGAGCTGACTCTAAAATAGAAGCTATTCTTGATTCATGCTCATCAATGTTCATAGAAATATTTACTCTGCTCAACCTATGATAAGACTCTATTGCTTGAATATAGTTAGAAAACTTGTTATTTAAGTACATATTATTGCTGTATTGGTTTCCAAAATACAAGTCAAAAACATCTTCTAATTTTTTATAAACATTAAACCAATTATTTATGAATAAGTCTATGTTATCCTCTATATCTCTATAATTGTATAACATATATGGAGGTAGTATATGTTCTTTTTTATACTCACTACATTTAAAGTAGACTTTTACACTTTTATTCGGCATATTATCATAATGTACTACCGCATCAATATCTAATGGTTTTATAGGTATTCCAATACCTAAGCTTATAAAGTTTCTCGCATACATATGTAGTTTTTCAAATTGACTATATTCACTTATAACTTCACTAGATATTGTGACATACGTATTTTGATATATACTTGCTTCCTTTTGAACAAAAGACATAGTTGGGTATTTAGTGCGATTATGTATACTTAATTTATATCCATCATCTAAATTAATAGTTTTAAATAGACTATGGTTAAACTTAATACTACATCCATTTTCTTCTATATCTATGTCTATATCCTTTGCCCAAAACCATTCTTCTATATTTGAATAGTTTATAGAAACCTTATTAAATTTAATTTCATCCTTTCTATTGAAGTGTAACCCCTCTATCATTTTATTAGCTATAATGGATGAAGTTTTAAATTGACTATAATCCTGAGTCAAATATGTTGTGTTTGATTTAATACATATATTGTCTATTAATGTAATATTTTCTCCCGATGATGTAACTCCCAGTATAATAGGAGTTTCCCCTTCAAATCCTAAATCACCCATTAAGTCTATCTGACAACCTTTTTGACTATTAAACTCTAATGACCCATGTATTTTATTCTCTTCATTTTCAGGAATCCACCATAATCCTGAACATCTTAATGAATCCATATCAACACCCTCTTTATTTTTACTTATATCTATCTATTATACCAAATTATTCCTTATTATGTCTTGTAATTAGGCGGTAAATCATTGCCTAATTCTGCTTCTGAGGGACAAGCCCTCAGTCTATTGTCTTTTTTTGTTTTCATCGAGAGGTTGTTGTGTTTTTCTTATGTTAGTGGTGTATCTTTTCTCTCATTCATATACTCATACATCTTCGTTACAGGTGGGTGAAAATGTAAGGTAGGGTGGGCGAAAATGTAAGGTAACTTTCAAATTCGCCTTAAAAAACCTACTTTAATAATGTAGGCTCATTAATTGTACTGTTAATTATTTGGTAACTGGCATGTTACTTTATTTATTTAAGTTTTTTATAATTATACTTAAATAAATCTTATATTATTATTTTTTATCCTTTTAAAACCTCTTATTTCCCCGTTATAGGAAAACATCTTTCCCAAGCATTTGCAACCCTTACAAGATTTTTACACTTGACAAATCCGACAAAATATGATACAATATACCTATAAGTCAACATTGGAAATTCATCACATCTTGCTTTGATTCCCAACAATATATTTTTTAACACAAAGGAAACCTTTATCTGATTAAATTTTATACATTAGAAATGAGATACAAAGATTATATGACTATATTTTAAAGGTTTTAGAAGGATTAGAAAAAAAGTTATAAACTTTTTGTCAAAATTGGTCAAAAACTACGACTCTCCCTTGTACTTATAATTGTAGGGGTTAAAAAAGAATTAACATTAATCCCTAGAAAATTTTTAACTATATATAACACTAAGAGTATCAATAAAAAAGAGGTGATTAAATGAATATATTACAACAAGCAAGAAAAAGACAAGGTCTTACTCAAACTCAAATGGCTTTAAAGCTAAACCTAAGCATGAGAGCTATTGCTTCTTATGAGCAGTCAAAAAGACACATAAAAGTCTGTGATTTACTTAAAGTAGCTAAAGCTTACAGTATGAGTGATGATGAAATATTAGCTTATTTAGAGCAAGTAGCTAGATAATAAATGTTTAACTATAAGAAAGTTAAATCTCAAAAGTTGAACATTTAATTTTTTGGTATAGTATTATATATCTAATTATGTATTATACCAAAAAATTATTTGTTCAACTTTTACAAAACAAATTAAAAATATAAAAAGGTAGGTAAAGAAATATGAAAATTCAAAATTTATATCAAGGGCAAGTGTTAAAAAATTATAAAGAACTATGTGCAATATTAGATATTAATGTTGAAGCAGGTAATAGTAAAAAGGCTCAATTAAAAGAATTAGAAAGGTATGTTAGCTACCACAAGGAAGGTAATAAATTTATCATTGATGAAATCCATGAAGTTATTCAAGAAAAAACTAGAAAAGGAAGAAGTGACAAAGGTTCTACAAGAAATGAATATGACACTATTAGAGAACAATTTAAACCTCTTATCTATAGCTTAATTATTAGTAAACCAAACCACACATATACAGGTAGCTTTAATAATTGGATGGAATACTCTAAGATTACAACACAGGCTTGGGGACACATGAACATAAAGTACAATGAAGGTCAAATCACAAATAAAGAATTAAATGATTTCTTCAGAGTCGAAGGTAAAAGTTTAAATCATATGTTCCAAAGTACTCTAGCAAGCATGGAAAATGAAGGTTCTATAGATAAGCATGATGTTAGGATAGCTGTAATAGACAATAGAGACATCATTGAAGAATTTGGTGATGGAAACGGTGAAATACCTTTTAGTAGCTACAAAATTCTAGAAGGTGAAGAAAAAAAAGAAATTGATGATATAGAGGAAGAATTGCTTAAAGAAAAATACGGTGTTAAAAAACTTTCTGACCTAGCATATGGGAATAAAGAGAAAAACATATCTAGAGATTTAGTTAAATTAAAGAAATTTAAAAATGAGTTCAACTCGATTTTGCTAAAGAAATATGGTTATAATATGTGCTTTAAGGCTACTAAAGTTCGTATAAAAGATGAAAACAGAATACAAGAATTTAAAGAGAAATATGGTATTACAGAGGATATGCAAAAAGTTGTAACCACCTGTAAGGATAAAATATATGAAAGCAGATTAAAAAAAGCAATAGATAGATATGAAAAACCAATTACTACTGCAATAGGTTCTTGGTATGAAACAGATGAGTTAATTAGAGAGCTGAAGGATGAAAAAGATATTAAATTATCTAATTGGAACAGCCATTACAAAAAGTATATACACAATAAAAAATAATTCACAAAATCTAAAAATAATTTTCTAAATTTGTTTCAAATTGGAAACGTATACGAGTATATGAATATAAGAAAAATTAAACTACTGGGAGGTTAAGTGAAAAATGAATTTATACTTATTAGAAGAAAAAATTAAGAAAAGTTCTTACACTACAGAAGAACTTGCAAGTATGCTAGATATAAGCAGAACTATGTTTTGGAGATATCGTAAAGGTCAGGCTCAAATGAACTTTGATACTGCTGTTCAACTAGCTAAACTATTAAACATAGAAATAACAGACTTAATTGAAAAGGAGATATAAGATGTTAAAATATGAAGAATTAGAAAAAGAAATTATAGCTCTAAGAGCTGATACCACCAAGAAAGACAAGATGTACCAAATGATACTAGAGATAACTGAAAATGACTTTGTCAATATGGATTTATGCAGAAAGTTAATTAAAAGTAAAGATGTTAACAAAATGAGTACCATTAAGCAGGCACAGTTGTTAACTAAGATTAAAGGTATATTTGGAAGACACTCAGCTGAGTGTGATGGATGCTCTACTCTAGCAAGTTGGATTGAGTACATACAAGATTAATAAAAAATAGTGATAATAGGAGAAAAAAGAAAATGAAAAAAGATAATAGTAATAATGATGTAACCACCACCACGGGCTTAAATAGCCAACATAAAGAAAACGTTATGACAAAAAAAGTTAGTGAAATTAAGGGATTTGAGAAATTCGAGAATTACATAATCTTCTCAGATGGTCGTTTGTTTAATGTTAAAACAAATAGATTCTTACAAGGCTCTAAAACGGAATATATAGACTATTCTCTGTCTAGTGGACATCACAAAAAGTATATATCTGCACATAGATTAGTAGCTTTGGCTTTTGTGGATGGATACTTTGAGGGTGCTGAGGTTGACCATATCGAACCATATCGCATTAGTAAAAATAATGATTATAGAAACTTAAGATGGGTTACTAGAAAAGAAAATAACGATAAGGTTGTACGTCCAAAAACGACAAAAAGACGTTTCGTTATAGCTCAAAAAATCGGCTCTAAAGAAACACCTAGACTGTTTAAGACTATCACTTCTGCTAGCAGGGAGCTAGAAATAAGCTCTACTAGTATCTACAAGTGTTGCTATGGTTTGAGACATACAGCAGGTGGATACAAGTTTTACTTTGCAGAAAGATAAACTTTATAGTTAATTTAGTTTAATTAGAATTGTAGAAAGTTTCCCGACTCCTCTACTCTTCTAATTTTAGACTAGATATAACAAAAAGTCAATACCAAAAAATAATTAAAAATTAGGAGAAGAAAAAATGAAAAATGCAATAAATTTACAACACATAAAAGGATTGAACTCTTTTACAGATGTAATTGAATACTTAATCGAGCAAAGCTATGAGGTTAAAGAGGATAATCAACATGAAAAAAGCTACAATGCAACAGGATGGCAAAAGGCTTATGGTTACTATCTTGTAGCTAAAAAAGTTAAAAAAGAAAATAAAGAAACAGATTTAGATACTCTGTTCTTAAGTGCAGAAAAGAAAGTTAGAGCTATCTTTGCTAGAGAGCTAGAAAGCAATAATGACACAGAAGAATACAATGATATAGCTAGATGTGCAGTTATTGAGATACTACACGATATCTACTCTAATAAGCATAGTAAGTATTCTGTTAACAATATAGAAGACTTTAAAGCTTTATTTAAAGACAAAGAAAGTGTAAATATGCTAGTAGCATCTATATTAGCTACTTTAAACAATAAGTATATAAGTCAAATAAGAGATAATAAAACAACTAATATATCTTACAAGAGAGTTTACAATGAAGATGGTACATACAAGGATGTATATGAAACAATTAATTTAACTACTTTCGATGCTCCTGTTACCACCTGTAATGACAAAGAGATGATAGCTCTAGATTATGCAACCGTTAAAGCTCTTCAATCAGAGAACCTTGATGAAATTAGGAGATACACCACCAGTCTTTCAATAGACGAACCAACTGAAAGAACTGAAGGTATTACAAAGTATCTAGCTAAAAGCATAGACAAGCTTACCAACAAGCAAAAAGCTTATATAAAAAAATATAGTGACCTAGGTCTATCTGAAGAAAGCCTAAAATATGTGATGGAACATTCTGACTTGAAATCAATTGATGAACAACTATATAGCCAATCGAGCAAGAAAAAATATAGAGATAGTATACAAAGAAACTTCATTAAGAAGCACATACATGATGAGAATATAGAAATTAAATTTGATGAAAATGGAAACTTAGTGCATATTTCAAAGAGGTTCAATGAGAAACATGATGCTATAAGCTCTATATTAGCTTGTAAAGACAATAAATCGAAGTTAGACAAGCTAGTATCTTCTCTATCTAGAAATGATTATACAGCCAATCTACTGAGTGATATCATCTACTCTCTTCCTGCTAATGTATACAGACCAATAGTTCAATACATGAACACAAATGAAGTTAGTAACAAGTATGTATATATCACATTTAAAGAAGTCATAAAATCTCTTGAGCAAGCGGGAGGTGCTAGATAGTGATATTACTTATAAAAGATATAAAAAGCTACTTTGCAATAGATAAAGAAGATAAGGCTCTAAGAGTAGAAAAACTTATAGAGCTTTTAGATACACCTCTTGCTACTTACATAGATGAAGATATTGTGTCTCTTCTAACCAATGAGGATGCACAAGCTGATGGTAACTTTATAGATGATATTATAGATAATTATTTAGATGCTATAGAAAACACTCTAGAATACGTTCTAAACAGCCTAGAGAGCTCCAATGAGTATATCGAATATTTAGTCTACGATAGACCAAAAGAGCCTACAGATGACTGGTATGAGCTTATAGATACATCTGTAGATATAGATAAGATAACAATAGAATAACCATGAGTCATGAGTAGGGCAACTCCCCTACTCTATTTTAGTTTTGAGAATGAGATTGAGAAAAAGGAAGGTAAATAATATGGGATTAATTAAAATAGATGAATTAAGAAAATGTACTACAACTAAAGAAGCGATAAATAAGATGTTTGAGATGTGCTATACCACCACCGAGCTGTTGGATAAAGACCCAAGTTGTAAGGAAAAGCAAATATATCCCGCAAAGGTTGAAAGTTTTATGGGAAATAGATATAAGACGTTTGGGTTTTATATGAAACATAAGAAAATTGATATTTACAACCAAGAGACTAGATTTGATAGCTACTTTAAAGCAAGCGAAAATATATACTATAAGCTATTTAATGCAGACATAGAAAAATCTGACATTGAAGAACACTTACAAGAAGGTCGTTTAACTGCTCTACAAGCTCTTTATAACTATTCAGATAAGACTACTAGCTTAGATGGTGTAGGAGACATATCTACAGTAGATAAATTCTGTAATATTCTAGAAGACAAAGATAAAAGTGCAATACTTTATACATACCTATTAAAAGCAGTAAAATCTACAGCTTATAAGAGTTTGTACCAAGAGGGTAGTCGTACTTCTTCTAGTAGAGATTATTATACAAAGAGAGTTACAAAAAATAGTATTAGAAAGGTAGAACGGGTTAATCTTAGATATGTGTTCTTAGATAGTTATACAACAGAAAATGATGAAGACTTAACTAAATATAATATCTTAGATATACATAACCAAAAAGAAGGAAATGAAATAGATGTAGAAGGAATTGTATTTAATGCAATAGATGCAGGCAATGGTACTTTACAGTATATCTTAGACAATAAAGATAGAATCTTTACTAAAAGCCAGTTAGATAAAATAGATAACCTTCTTGCGACTGGTAATTTACAAGTTAGTAATAGACATGGAAAAAGACAAGAAAGAGATATTATAAAAAAAGCATTTGAGAAACTTGGAGATGATAAATACTGTTATATAGAGAACGAACAATTAAGACTTAAGAATATAGACTTTTTAGTTGCAGTAGAAAACATTATTAATGCACCTACTCCACTGGAGCAATTTGAGATTATAAAAGATGTATTGGTTAATAAAGGAGACTTTACTAATACTCTATTTATAGACCTTATATATAGTCAAGATGAAGATATTATTAGAGATTTAGTATATTGCTTAACAGAAGAAGTTGATGAGAGCTGGCTAGAATCTGATGGATTTAATGAAATTATAAATGTTCTTGTAAAAGAATATAACTATCAAGTTAAGAATGCTAAATTGGTATATAAATACAACAAGCAACAAAGAGTTAGTAAAGAAGATAAGATAAAAAACTATATAGAAAAGAACTGTTTCTATGATGATAATAGAGGATATGGATATGTTGCAAAAAGTCCAAAGGGTGGTGCTAATATTCCAAATTTAATTGAGATTACGGACTTTGTTAATAAGATATATCGTGAAGACTTTAATAAAAAACAGATGAAGTCTCTATTGAACACCATTGGTTACAATATAGATATTTACCAAAGAGTTTCTAAAAACACTATTCCTTGTTATAAAATTTTTAGAATAGAAAATTAATTTTTATTTAATTTTTCTTTTTACTACCCACTCACTGCGTTCGCCATTCGTCCCTTCGCTCCTCATTATAGTAGAGCTTGTCCTTTAGCCTTTTCAAGTCTTTAAGGTCAGAAAAACGTTCTATATGAGCTAAGCTTGTACTGAACACTAGTAATTCCAATAGGTCTAGAACCTAAAATCATTATTAAAACTGAGATTCTAACAAATACAATATTTGGAGGTAATTTTTATGTATAATTTTTTGAGTCTAATATTTAGTGCAGTAACAATTATAAGTGCAATAGCTGTACTGTTTAGTACTTGTTTACTAGATGTTGCTAACTGCAAATATAGTAGATTTATAAGATGTGTCCATCTATACAGCAATAAGATATTATTTTATTGTTTATTTATAGGTGGATGTATACACCTTATTTTTTAAGATTATTAATTATAAATATAATATTTAAGGGTATAGAGACTATTTATCTCTATACCCTTTTTCTAGTCTTGACAGCTCATTTTCATCCATATATCATCAAAGTCTTCACTGTATTTCTCAAACTGCTTTATATGCTTAATAGCATCTTTAGTTGATATTTTTATTTTACAATCTTTATCTATTCCTTTTTGTATAGAAGTTCCATATCTATATATAGAGTATCCTATATTCTCCATATCATTAACATATAGTTTTGTATTCTTTGAGTGCATCCTATAAGCATTATCTATTTTAAACCTAACTTCGTTGCACATCATATCTATTTTTTCCAATGAATCTATCTCTCTCCACAGTTTATTCTTATCATCTTTGAAGTATTTACTATACTTCCTAACACTCTTACCAAATTCAAATTCATCTATTACTATTGTATCTTCTACTATCATATGCTTATTCCCCACTTCCTAATATTTTGTCTATTCCATGTTTACCCATTTCTGACAGTACTTTTACTGTTATATCTTTAAATTCATTCCAACCCCATGTTGCACTTTTCTTAGCAATTTCTTGTACCTTCTCCATACCACTCATGGTTTTCTCTAAACCTAATTTAGTTTCTACATACTCTATTCCCCAAGGTGTCATCTTTGTATCATCTAGCCTTGAGCCTATACCCCATCTATTTTTACTATCTGCACTTATTGTAGTACGATTTAAATATGTATCAGTTATTAAACCTTCATTTTCTAGTTTTACAATAGCTATATCAAATGCTTCTTCATCTATTCCTAGCTTTTCGGCTCTCACTTCACTATGTATCTCAGGTATATCTTTTTGGTATTCTGTATATATGGCTATTAATACTTTTTGCTTCGTATCTAGTTTCATCCAATCCCCCCTTCAATTATTAAAGTCATATTCAACTTCATTATACTACATTAAGTACTATACTTCTACATTTAAGGCTATGTTGTAAATATACTAGCTAAACTTTTTATTTATATTTTCATAAATTTGTAATACAATAAATATTAATAAATTTTTATTCTAACTAACCAACTATAAAAAATTAGGAGGTTGGTTATATGCCAGTAAGAAAACGTGGAGATAAATGGTCTTGGTACTTTAATTTAGCCACTGTAGGTGGTAAAAGGCAACGTAAAGAAAAAGGTGGTTATAAAACTAAAAAAGAAGCTGAGCTAGCTCTAATTAAGGCTCAAGAAGAGTATGAAAACTGTGGAAATGTTACAATAGATACCGATATGAGTATGGCAGATTATATGGATTATTTTTTTAAGAATTATAGCAAATTAAATCTAAAGTACTACACTCAAAATGTTCATAAAAATGCCATAGAAGTTCATATAAAGCCATATATGGGTCATTATAGATTGAGGTCTATAACTCCTGCTATACTACAAAACTTTTTTGATGATTTATATAAAAAAGGCTATGCAAAAGAATCTTTAAAGAAAAGTTATGGAGTTTTAAGTAAATCATTTAAAATGGCTGTCTACCCTTATGGATTCTTAAAGCAAAACCCCATGGAACATGTTACTTTAAGAGATTACAGATATGATGATAATAGTGAGATAAAATTCATATCTAAAAATGATTTTAATAGAGTTGCAACTTATTATAAAAATGAAAACCATTACTTTTATATAGTTATAGAAATCGCTTGGCACACTGGTGCTAGACGTGGTGAGATTTTGGCTTTGCGTTGGGATGATATCGATTTAGATAATAAAACAATACACATAAAACACAGTATTACATTTAAAAATGGTGGTGTTTGGGAATTAAATTCTCCCAAAACTAGAACATCTTTTAGAAAAATAGCTATAGGAGATACTCTAGTTAATATTCTTAGAAAGCATAAAACAAAGATGAATAAGTTACATCCTAATACAGATTTCGTATGTATTAAACCTATAACGGGTAAACTTATAAATATATACGATACAAAATATATGAACCTTAGAACTCAGCAAAAATTTGGAATACACTTTGATTTGCATTCTTTAAGACATAGTCATGCTACTATGCTGATAGAAGGTGGTGTTCCTATGAAGGCAGTATCTGAACGTTTGGGTCATAGTAATATCTCTACAACAATGGATATTTATACGCATGTTACAAAAAAATTAGAAAGAGAGTCTATCAATATCTTTGAGTCTATGCTATAATACTTTTAAATTAGGCGACAAAAAGGCGACAATTAATAATAAATATAAATTAGAGAGTTTAATTAACAAAGTAATCTAAGTATTTTTCCCATTAAAGAGCTGGCATTGGTTATTTAATAGTTTATGGAAGCCAGGTATTTAAGTTAGATTTGGTTATGATGGGAGTATTTGTACTTGCATTTTGCGCTTGGATTATGTATGCTATTTTAAATCTTATAGAAAAGTTTTATAATTCTAGAAGATAA
>NZ_JADOZQ010000010.1:55918-77112 GCF_015669105.1 Romboutsia sp. D33t1_170424_H2
TTTGTACTTGCATTTTGCGCTTGGATTATGTATGCTATTTTAAATCTTATAGAAAAGTTTTATAATTCTAGAAGATAAATAATTATGTTTAAATATATTTACTTCAAAAACACCTCCGTTTCAAACGAAACTGAGGTGTCTTTATATTTTAATATAAAATTGTTTAAATCATATTTTTATCTTTTTATCATATTAGAAACTTCTTTAACTATACCTTCATTTCCATTTCCTCCAACTTGAGTTAGAGATTTTATAGTTTTATTTCCTAATACTCCTTTTTGTTTATCATTTAGCTTATCCCTACCTATTAATATAGGAGAATTTTCTTTAGATGCAACAACCCCTAATGCTAATGCATCTACTAAATCTTGTTCTCTATTTATTCCATTCTTAGCTACAAATAAATTTTTTATTTCTATATCTTTATAGAATGTATCTATTATCATAGCATTAGTTTCACCTCTGTCTATTCCACCTATTCTTTGTGAATTTGGAAGTGTTTTAGCTATTTCTTCTGAAATAGATGCTTCTTTTCCTATTACATAAGATTTTGTTATTTTTTCATCTTTTATAAATTCATCAAATATTTTACTTCCATTAGCATCAGACGCTAATAATATTGGCATATTTTTATTTGCTGCAACGGGTGCTATACTTACTGCATCACTAAGCCCTCTTACTCCATTTACTACTGCTACTTCACTTACATCACCTAGTTTTTTAGCTACTTTTAATGAAGTTTCATATCTATCTTTTCCACTTATTCTTTCAGTAATTAAATTCATAGCTTTAAGTTCATTTACAACATTTTCATTAACAACACTATTTCCACCTACTATGTATACATTTTTAGCACCTAACCTTTGTATCTCAGCTTTAGTTTCGTTGCTTAACTTAGAACTTTCTGTTAGTAATACTGGTGCATCTTTAAATTTAGCAAATGGAGTTGCACTAAGCGCATCTGACATAGCATTTGGATTTACTAATACAACATTATCTGCTTTTTCAAATCCACTTAAGCTTATTTTAGCCGCAGTATGGTATCTATTATCTCCAATTAATTTTTCTATTACTGATGTTATTCTACCTTCAACTTTAGGTGAAACAGTCCCCGTTTTTTCTATGTATTTTATTAAAGCTTCATCTAATCCACTGTATTCATTTATTATTGGCTCATCGTTAAAACATGGATAATCATCTCCACCAACTGCCATAAAATCATTAGTGGCTACTGTATATTTTTTATTCATATCTATTTTTTTATTGTTTATAGTTATATCTACTACTTTATTTCCTACTTCATTTCTAGGATCTACCACTATTTTCATTCCACCTATATGTGTAAATGAACCTGCTGGTGTTCCATAGTCTTTAACTCCGTGTTCTAATACTTTTTTTATTTGAGCTCCAGTTAATTCTTTTGTTACTATGTAGTTTCCAAAAGGAAGAACTTTTATTACTTCTCCTTTAGTTATATCTCCTCTATTTATACTATCTCTTATTCCTCCACCATTAGTTATAGCTACATCTGCATTAGTTTCTGAAATCATCGCATCTGTTATAAGGTTTCCTAAGTTAGTTTCTTTAGTTCTAACATTTTCTCTTCTTCCCTCTAAATGAACATCTGAATTTCCTACATTTACAGACAATATCTTGTCTTGAGCTTCTTCTATTTCTTTTATTTTATTTTCAACAACACTATCTGAAGATATCTTACTTGTTTGTTCTTTAGTAATATGACTTGCATTTGCATTAACAACTTCATGCTTTCCATTTACACTAGATACCTCTAACTCTACTTTCCCTATATTCTGCATATATTCTCCAGTACTAACTATTAAAGTATCCTTTACTTTTTTACCATTTGGTAAATTTGAATGGCTATGTCCATCTACTATAACATCTATACCTTTTACTTCATTTGCTATGTCTATAGTTGTCGGATCGCTAGATTCATCTATTCCAACATGTGCAAGCCCTACTATTACTTCTGCACCATTTTTTTCCAGATCCTCAACTTGTTTTTTTGCCATTTGAACTGGATCTTCAAATTTTAATCCTTTAACATTATTAGGATTTGTTTTGTATGCAGTTTCTGGAGATGATAGTCCAAATATACCTACTTTAACTCCATTTACTTCTTTTATAGCATTTGGTGTAAATACACTTTTACCATCTTTAGTTACGTTTGATGATAAAACCCTCATCTTTTGTTGTCCATTTGTTAATTCAAGTTTTTTAACAAGTTCTAATAATCTCTCATAACCATAGTTAAAGTCATGATTTCCTGGTGTCATAAAATCATATCCTGCTGCATTCATTAAATCAACTGCATCTTGACCTTTATTTAATGTTACAAATGGTAAACCATGGATTGTATCTCCTGCATCTAATAACAATGAATTTGGAGTTTGTTTTTTTATACTTGATAATACATCTACTCCTATTGTCTTATCATTTTTAACAAATCTACCATGTATGTCATTAGTATGAAGTATTGTTATTTTTTTATTTTCTTCTAATGCCCTTACTTCTGATGGATATAACATTGGTATTGATAATCCTAGTACTAATGCTAATGATGTCACTTTTCTTAAATTTAGTTTTTTACTCATTTTATCCTCCCCAAGATATATGATTATATATTATATAAACTATATAAATATTTTAATAGTTTATAATAAAACTTAATTATATAAAGTAGACTTATATTAAATTTTTATTTTAATTACCATAAGCTTTAACTACTTTTACCCTTTTTTACATATTTTAAATAATTTAATATTCAAATCATTTGTATAATATTTAATTATATAGTATAACATTTTTAATATTTAGTAAACATTTTTCACCTAAATTTGCTAATATTTTGTTTTTTATGCATAATTTCTTTTATATAGTACACTTTTTATCTTTACATTAACAAATGAAAATAAAAAATACCCACTAGGTTATATAACCTAATGGGTATTTTTTTATTTTCATATATTTAACTTATGAATATACTGTTACTTTTTCTGACTCTTTTTTTTGCTTCTTCTTTAGTCTAATATTTGGCTCACTTGGTAAACCAAACTTAGGAATAAATTTATCAAGTCCAGTTAATGTTAATATAAGTATAGATCCAACTGTAACATATGCCATAACATTGTATTTTATTATATCAAATGCCACGAATTGATGAAGTGGATACACAGCTGTTAATATTCCTAAATAGAACCCTATATAAACATGCCATGGTATTAATTGAGAACCAAATACCCCTAGAGAACTAGAGAAAGTAGCATTTCTTAAACGTAGTTGGTATAAATCTTCTTCACTACCATCCACATTATTTTCAACTAATTCTTTAGTTATAGGACCTACTGTAACAATTTGTGCCATTTCATCTGCAAGTGCAGCATTTCCTACTAAGCATAATAAACCATTCATAAACATTAATTGTTTTACATTTCTAGCAAGGAACATAACTAAATTTGATAATGGTTCGAAAGCTTTCATCTTAGACATTATTCCACCGAACGCTCCAACCCACATCATCATTACTATAACCCAAGAACCTGCATCTGCAAATCCACTCATCATTAAATCTAAAAAGCCTTTTAAAGAATCTACAGTTCCTGCAAAAATTCCAAATATAAATGATGATACTATACCAACAGATAAACACGCTAATGTAGGTAAACCTTTAATAGCTACTCCTAAAACAAGTAATAATGGTATTGCCATATAATATGGTACTCCTGTTTTTACTTGATTTAAAAGCTCTACTGCTGATGGTCTTGCAACTTCTAAATCAGTCATTACTTGTGCTGGTATTTGATCTATTGCTAATGCAGCATTTGCAGCATCTGTTGGTAATCCCATAGACATACTTAGTCCATATATAAGTACTATAGATATTATTAAACATACTATAGACCATGGCCCTTGAGATTTAATTCTATCTATTACTTCAACACCTTGCATACCAGAACTTACAACTGTTGTATCTGATATAAGCCCTATATTGTCTCCAAAACAAGCTCCCCCAGCTATAGATGCAGTTGTTAATAATATACTACCACCAACCATATGGTTTAACCATAAAAATATTGGAGCACATGCAGCAAAAGTTCCCCATGAAGTTCCAGTAGCCACTGAAAGTATACCAGTAACTATAAATGCAACAACTGCAACAGTTCTACCTGTTACGCCTAGAGAAAGTGCTATATTAACTATTGAAGCCCCAACCCCTGTAGCCATAAATGCTTCTGCCATAGCGTAAGCAAGCATTAGTATAAAGAAAACTAAGTTTAAATGTTTTACATTGTCAACTGCACAGTCAACTAAATCATTAAATTTAAGCTTGTCTGTTATTGATGCTACAATAAATGCATATATTGTAGCTATTGGAGCTGCTATTAAGCAGTCCATACCCGAAATCATTAGACCTGCCAGCATAAATACTGGTGAAAATTTTAATAGTCCAATCCAAAACCCCATAAAATGAGCCCCCTTGATATAATGTATAATTGATAATGTATTTAATTTAGGTTAAACCTAACACTATCCAGTAACTTTTCAGACTTATGCACTGTCATAATGCATAAGTCTGTTGATTTTAACCATAAAGCACTACTTAAATTTTGGTTATTAAAAAAATATTGTTACATCCTATAAATAAACATTATACTTATTCTAATTGTCATTATGTTATGTCAGTTTTTGTTTAATTTTATATAATATTTCTATAAATTTTTAATTATTTTCATCAGATGCTGTAGTATAACAATTTCCTCGGTTGATTTATAAATCTCTGATCTTTATTATACTAAGTTTCTATTTACTAACTCAGTTACAAAGAAACTTCCTACATCTTGTGCAAATTTGCCTGGTCCAAATCCTGCATCATAACCTAATTCTTTTGCAAGTTCATGACTTATTCTTGGTCCACCACAAAGAAGTACTACTTTATCACGTAAACCTTCAGCTTCTAATAATTCTACTAAATTAGTTAAGTTTTCTATATGAACATTTTTTTGAGTTACAGTTTGGGAAACTAATAATACATCAGCTTTAAGCTCTACTGCTTTTTTTATAAACTCTTCATTAGGAACTTGACTTCCTAAGTTATAAGCTTCTATACCTTCATATCTTTCTAATCCATAGTTTCCTGCATAACCTTTCATATTCATTATTGCATCTATTCCAACTGTATGTGCATCAGTTCCTGTACTTGCACCTACTACTACTACATCTCTTTTTATATTTTCTTTTATATAGTCTTCTATTTCATATTTATCCATAGTATCTTCTTGTGCTACTTCTACATGTATATCTTCATAGTTTACACCTTTTTCTAAACTTCCATATACAACATAGAAAGTAAATTCACTATCAAGTGCTTTATGATGTGCTACATTTATATCACCAAGTCCCATATTTTTAGCTGTAAGTTTTGCAGCTTCTATACCTTTTTCATCATCTTTTATTGGTAATGTAAAACTTACTTGTACTTTAGCATCGTTTAATGTATCTCCATAAGGCTTTAAATTTTTTAAATCAAGGTTTTTATCATATTCCTTACTTTCCATAGAATATAGTCCGCTCATTAACAATTCCCCCCTAACACTAACTCTTTTTCTAACATTAGTTCTACAAATGGATTGAAGTACATAGCTTCTTTCATAACAACTCCATCAAGACCTTTTCCACCATCTATTGGTCTTTTTATACCTGCAAATTTACCTTGTTCTAATGTTTTAAATAATCCATCTTTTTCTATCTGAGAAATTAATTCATATGCATTGTTTAAAACTTCATTAACTCTATTACACATTATTCCATCTTTTTTAAACTCTATTTCACTTCCTAGATCTTTCATAGTATTAAATATATACTTAGCATTGTCTATTGAAAGTGCTCTATCTGATATAAACGGAGTATGAATTGCTTCTGTAAGCATTCCTAATAAGTGTAATTTTTGATCTGTCATTATAGTTACCATATTAAATAATGCATCTTGTACTTGACCTTTAAATATATCACCAGTCATAAACTTAGTTGGTGGCATATACTTAAGAGGTGCTTTAGGGAATATTTCTCTAGCCATTTGAGCTTGAGCTAATTCATATAAGAATCCATTTTCAACATCAGGGCTTATTTCAAATGCATGTCCAAGTCCCATTTGTTCTTCAGGTAATCCTGCAACTAATGCAAATTGCTCATTTATAAATTGAGATGCAAGTACAGTATGTGCTTCTTCTACTGCATCTGCTGTTGTTAAGTAGTTATCTTCACCAGTGTTTATTATGACTCCGGCAAATCCATTTATTATTCTTGAGAAGTATTGGTCTATCATTGTTCTTTTCATATTTATATCTCTAAATAATATTCCATATAAAGCATCATTTAGCATAACGTCTAATCTATTTTGTGCTCCTAGTGCTGCTATTTCTGGCATACATAATCCTGAACAGTAGTTGCAAAGTCTTATGTATCTTCCAAGTTCAGCTCCAACCTCATCAAGTGCTTCTCTCATTAATCTGAAGTTTTCACCTGTTGCATAAGTTCCTCCAAATCCTTCAGTCGTAGCACCATATGGAACATAGTCAAGTAAACTTTGTCCAGTTGTTCTTATAACTGCGATTATATCCGCTCCTTGCTTTGCAGCTGCTACAGCTTGAGTTATATCTTCGTATATATTTCCTGTAGCTACTATTACATATAAGTATGGTCCACTTTTATCTCCATACTCATTTAAGAATTCTTCTCTTTTATTTCTATTTGCCTTTATTTGATCTACACTTTGTTTAGCTATTTCATTTATTTTAAGCTTAACATCAAATACATCATGCTCTTTAAGGGAACATAGATCTAATTCTCCTTGAGATACTTTTTGTGCTATCTCTTGTGGAGTAAGTCCTGTATTTATCATAGCATTACCTATATAATAAGCAACCCCCATACCTAAAGAGCCATTGTTTGAGTTTTTAATGCTATCTACAACTACGTTTGGAAGTGGCACACCAAATTCATCTACTCCATCTACGCCAAATAGTCTAAGTATACTTCTTTCAACTGTTACTGTAGTGTGTTTGTTTATAAATTCTTGTGTATCTAACACTATATTACGCGCTGATTCACGAGCTTTTTCCACTATACTAAAATCTAAATTTAACTTACTCATATTAATCCCCCTTAAGCTTTATTTACTTAGTTTGTCAGCTATATCTACAAGCTTTATTTACTTAGCTTATCAGCTATATCTACTATTTCATTATCTAATCCTAATAATCTACATATATTTATAGCATCTTTTGGAACTTTAGTTTCTTTACTTACTTTCTCTAATCTGTAATCCATGTATTCTTGAAGTATTTGTACACCTTTTGAACTTTTACCTACTCCAATCTTTAAATCTATTTGACGTTTTAAACCATCAAAATCTACATTTTTAAGACCTACTACTTGGTAATAAGTAACATCATCTATATTTATATCATCTAGATGTGTAGATATTAAGCTTATAGAATTGTACTTTTTAAAATATTCACATATTGCTTTTAGTAGTAACCTTCCCTCTATCGGATTGGTTCCCCTTGCAAATTCATCTAATGCAATAAATCCATCCCTTAACTTCATAAGTTTTGTTATTTCTTTTAACTTTAGGATCTCTGCTCCAAATGTACTTAGACCTTTGTTTATATCTTGCATATCATCACTTATTATGTATATAAAGTCTAATACACATAAGTTAGCCTCTTTGGCAAATACATAAAATCCACATTGGAATAAATATAGATTAAGTGCTATAGTTTTCATACTTACACTTTTTCCACCCATATTAGCACCACTTATTATAGTAATTTTTTTATCTATATCTATGGTTATTGGAATATATTCCTTATTTTGTGAACTTAAAATTGTCTGAAGACTCGGATTTATAAGATCTTTAAAGAAAATTTTATTTTCTCTATTTATATTAGGTTTTATAGCATTATACTTAAGTGCTAAATTTGCTTTAGCAATAAGTAAATCTAACTTCCCTATAGATTTTATATTTTCATTTATATCATTTAAATAGTTATACAACTTTTCACTTAGTGCTTTTCTTATTCTTAACTCTTCTTGTTCCTCATTTACAACAATCTCTAGTCTTTCTTGTTTTAATTTTTCTATATTATCTTTATCAGTTTCACTAAATATTTTCTTTTCAATATTTAACTTATTTTGTCTAATATGCAATAACTTTTTACTATATGCACCATATATTTGAAATGTAGTTAAATTTAATTCATCTGGATCTAACATCTTTACAACTGCATCTAAGTTTTTAAAGTTTATATAATCTATATTAATATTCAATTTTAAATAATTTTTTATTATTTCATTAGTATTTATAGCAAAGTTTTTTATTTCAAACAGTTCTATTTCGTCTAATGCATTTTTCTGTTTTAACCGATTTAGAGTATTTGTTATATTTTTAATTTTACAAAACTCATATTGTATATTATCATACACCATGTCATTTTCTTTTAAGCTATTAATCATATTCTCTATATAATTAAGTTCTTTTATTAATTTTTCACTATTTTCTTTTTTATATATTTTTATATTAGCTTTTTCTTTCTCTCCATATGGTGTAATTGTATTTACTTCGTTTATTATAAATGACTTAATATAATCACCTTCTTGTTTATAAAAGCTTAATTTCTAAACATTCATAACATTAAATACTTTTATATTAGTTTTACTTTGTATACTATCTATAAAATATTTATCATCAAAGCTATATCCTTCTATTGATGTTGGATTTATACTTAATCCAATTAGATTAACTTTATTTACAACCTTAATACTTCCTTTAAGCTTTATAAACTTATCAAATATTTCCTTATCTAAAAATATCTTTGTACTATCGCTGACCAATATAGTTATATTTTTATAGTTACTACCACTTTTTATAAAGTTGTTTATAAAATTATTAGTAACTATTCCATTTACAACTATATACTTAGTATTTTCATCTACACTATCTATAATTTCTTTAGAAGAGTTTAGAGTTGTATTTATATTTAGGCATTTGTATGAATAATCCTTATTTACTAAGCTAATCTTATATTCTTTTATATTTTCATAAATTTCATAGAATTTATCATCATTTAATTTATCAAGATTTAGTATATTAGCTTCATATATTATTTTTTCTATTGCCTTATTTATATCTTTATTTATTACAGCTCCACTACAAAATATTGTAGAATCTGTTATAGATGGTGAGCCCAATGTCTTTCTAGATAAAGCCCCATCAACTATACTTAAGTCTGCACCAAAGTGATTTAATCTTTCACATATGTACTTTATTTGAGTGTTTATAGATGGACCTGCAAGTTCTATATATCCATCGCTTAAGGATCTAAATATAACTATATTCCCTAGTGGTGTTGTTATATTTGTAAGTTCTAGAATTTCTTTGGTTATATCACTATTTAAAGCCAAACTATTAGCTGTAGCTATTATAGTATTTCTATTTACATATATCCTAGGTTTATCAGTTTTAGTAACAACATCTACACCTTCTCCATCTACCCCAATTGATGTAAGTCCTAGTATTATATTTTTATTTATACATTCTTTTAATATATAATTTAAAGTAGTAGTTTTACCTACATTCTTGTAATTTCCTATAATAGACATACTCTTATATTTTAAAATTTCATTTAATATATCCATAATTATATCCTTAAAAATTTAATCTAAGCGATGTAGATTTTAATGATTTTTCTAAAAGATATTATAGGTAATATTACCTATAATATCTTTTAATGTTAATTTTTACTAACCTAATTGAGTACTTAGCTCTCTTTTCTTTCTATCTAATTCAGTTGGCTCAAGTACCATTCTTTCATTATTTAAAAGACCTGCTACCCCTACCTTATGAACTTCTTTTTCACCTTTGCAAACTTCACATTCACATGTATGATTGTAGTTTGTTGGCTCTGTATAAGTAGTTATAACACCTTCAAAGTTTCTAAGTATTACTTTATCGTAGCTTTGAGATATTACATAATTTGGCATAACTGGAGTTTTACCTCCACCACCTGGTGCATCTACAACAAATGTTGGTACACAGTATCCTGATGTATGTCCTCTTAATCCTTCTATTATTTCTATACCTTTAGATACTGGAGTTCTAAAGTGCTCTATTCCATTAGATAAATCACATTGATATATGTAATATGGTCTAACTCTTATTTTTACTAAATCATTAACTAATTTCTTCATTACGTGCATGCAATCGTTTACCCCACGTAGTAAAACACTTTGGTTTCCTAGAGGTATACCTGCATCTGCCATCTTCTTACAAGCTTCTATAGATTCTTTAGTTATTTCATTTGGATGATTAAAGTGAGTGTTTAACCATACTGGATGATATTTCTTAAGCATATTTACTAAATTATCAGTTATTCTTTGTGGCATAACTACTGGAGTTCTACTTCCTATTCTTATTATTTCAACATGTGGTATCTCTCTTAATTTGCTTATTATATACTCTAATCTCTCGTCACTCATTAAAAGTGCATCTCCACCTGATAATAATACATCTCTTATAACTGGAGTATTTCTTATATATTCTATAGCTTTATCTATTCTATCAACTGGTTGAGCTCCATCATTTTGTCCAGCAAATCTTCTTCTTGTACAGTGTCTACAATACATTGCACATTGGTCTGTTATTAAAAGTAATGCTCTATCTGGATATCTATGAGTAAGTCCTGGCACTGGTGAATCTCCATCTTCATGAAGTGGATCATCTAAATCAGCATCTGATACTTTAAGTTCACTTGCAACTGGTATAGCTTGCTTTCTTATTGGATCATTTGCATTAGTTGGATCTATTAATGATAAGTAGTATGGAGTTATACTCATTCTAAGAGTTTTAAGGCACTCCTTAACCCCTTCTTCTTCACTTTCTGTAAGTGGTATATATTTTTTTAATTCTTCAACTGTTGTTATTCTATTTTTTACTTGCCAAGTCCAATCATTCCATAATTCATTACTAACGTCTGTAAATATTTTTCTTTCCATAATCTCCACCCCTTATATTTTATACATATAATTTTTTGAATATATTTCTTATTGTTTCACTTTCTCTTAAAGCTGCTATTGTAACATCTGCATGACCTTTAGTGTATCCATTTCCTATTATCATATCTACATCTTTACCTACACCCTCAGCTCCAAGTGCTGCCTTTGTAAATGCTGTTGCCATTGAGAAGAAGTATACTACTCCACCGTCTCTAACAGGTAGTATTGTACTCATTTCTGTATTTTGAACATTTACACAGTTTATAGCTAAATCTACCTCTTTTCCTTCATTAACTTCTAATACATTCTTAAGTACTTCATTAGGATTTTGTGCATCTACAGCTATAACTTCATCTACAAGGTTATTTTCTTTTAAGAATGCTTTTTGTTTTTCATCTCTAACAAGTCCTATTACTCTACCATTTTTTCCAGCTTTCTTTTTAGCCTCATAACAGCAAAGCATTCCAGATTTACCAGCAGCTCCAAGTATTAAAACACTATCCCCTTCTTTAACTAACTTTTGTGTTTGAGCCGGAGCACCAGCAACATCAAGAGCAGCTAATGCTAGGTTTTCTTCCATATCTGTTGGTAATTTTGCATATATACCACTTTCAAATAATATAGCTTTTCCTTTTATTTCAACTCTATCTATATCTGCTTTTATGTCTATTATTTCATCTATTTTTAATGGAGTTAATGATAATGATACAAGCGTAGCTATCTTATCTCCTATTTGTAAATCTGTTTTTCCTACTAAATCAGATCCTATTTTTTCTATTGTCCCTATTAACATTCCACCAGAACCAGTAACTGGGTTTTGCATTTTCCCTTTTTCTTCTACTATTTCTAATATTCTTGACTTTATTTTTTCTACATCATGGTTACACTCTTCTTCTATTTGAGTAAAACTTGCTGAATCTATGTTTAAAGCTTGAACATCTATTAATATTTCATTATCATAAATATTCATATCATTGTTTATTTTTTTAGCTGGTTGTGGAAGTACATTTTCCCCTATAACTCTGTGTGTTCCGTATTTACATCCTTTCATGACTAATCCCCCTTATTATACTGTTTGTGCTTGCATATATACTAAATCATCAGATATTATTAAATCTGCATCTGTCATTTCTCTTAATTCTTCAATTGTTACATCTTCACTTATTTCTTTTACAACTAAACCTTCTTTTGTTACTTCCATAACAGCAAGTTCAGTTATTATCATATCAACTACACCTTTTGCAGTTAATGGAAGAGTACACTCTTTAAGTATCTTAGATTTACCTTTTACAGTGTGTAGCATTGCAACTATAACCTTTTTAGCTCCAACTACTAAATCCATAGCTCCACCCATACCTGGAACCATCTTTCCAGGTACTATCCAGTTAGCTAGATTTCCATGTTGATCTACTTCTAAAGCTCCTAGAACTGTTACATCTACATGTCCTCCTCTTATAAGACCAAAAGACATTGATGAATCAAAGAAAGCTCCTTCTTCATTTATAGTTACAAATTGACCACCTGCATTAGTTATATATGGGTCTACTTCATCTTCATTAGCAACTTTACCCATACCAACCATTCCATTTTCTGATTGGAAAGTTACATTTATGCCTTCTTCTATGTAGTTTGCAGTTAATGTTGGAAGTCCTATCCCTAAATTTACTAATTGATTATTTTCAAATTCTTTAGCCACTCTTTTAGCTATAATTTCTTTAGGATTCATTTATTTTGCCTCCTTTATTATGTAATCTACTACTACACCTGGAGTCATTATTATCTCTTTATCTAAACTTCCTGCTTCTACTACTTCTTCAGCCTCAACTATTACTAGGTCACTTGCCATAGCTATCATTGGGTTAAAGTTTTTAGTAGTTCCTTTATAAACTGTATTTCCAAATGTATCTACTAGGCTACCTTTTACAAGCGCTATATCTGCTCTTAATGGTAATTCTAATAAATATTCTTTGTCATTTACCGTTATTTTTTCTTTATTTTCTTCAACTAAAGTTCCAACTCCTGTTGGAGTTAATATTCCACCAAGACCAAATCCACCTGCTCTTACTCTTTCTATAAGAGTTCCTTGTGGAGATAATTCAACTTCTAGTTTACCTTCATTCATTAACCTTCCAGTTTCCGCATTTGTTCCTATATGAGATGCTATAACCTTTTTAACTTGATTATTTACTATCAGCCTTCCAATTCCCTTATCAACAAAAGAAGTATCATTTCCTATTATAGTTAAATTTTTAGCACCAGATTCTATAAGTGAATCTATAAGGATTTCCCCTGTTCCACAGCCTAAAAATCCACCTATCATGATAGTCATATCATCTTTAAAAAGATTCTTTAGTGTTTCTAAAGATACAACTTTACTCATTTTAGCTTCCCCCTAAATTGTTTAAGCTTCTTGTGTGCTTAATATATTTGCTTTCAAACCTAGTATTTCACGAGCTTCTTTAGGTGTTGCTACTTCTCTTCCAAGCTCTTTTACTATATTTGCAGCTTTTTTAACTAATTCTCCATTTGATGATGCTAGGACTCCTTTTTTCATATATACATTATCTTCAAATCCTACTCGAATATGTCCACCTAATAATATGCTTAAAGCCACCATATCAAATTGAGATCTTCCTATTCCACTTACTGTAAATGTAGCATTCTCAGGTATACTTTCTCTCATAAACATTAAATCTCTATAAGTAGCACTTATACCTCCATTAACTCCCATTACAAAGTTAAAGTGCATATTATCATTTATAAATCCTTTTTTGTTAAGTCTAAGAGCCATATCTATCATACCCTTATCAAATACTTCTATTTCTGGCTTAACATTTAATTCTATCATTTTCTTTCCGAACTCTTTTATAGTATTTTCAGTGTTCACAAAGATTTCATCTCCACCAAAGTTGCAAGTTCCACAGTCTAGAGTTGCCATTTCTGGAGATAAATTTACTGGTTGAATTCTTTCTTCATTACTCATTCCAACTGCTCCTCCAGTTGAAGGTTGAACAATTGCATCAGGGCAAGCAACCTTTATAGCGTCTATACATTCTTTAAATCTATTTATATCTTGTGTTGGAGTTCCATCATCTTTTCTTACATGAAGATGTATTATACTTGCTCCAGCATCATAAGCAGACTTTGCTTCTCTTACTATTTCTTCAACAGTATATGGAACATTTGGATTATGTTCTTTTGTTACCTCTGCACCACATATAGCTGCAGTTATTATAACCTTTTGCATATTAAAGTCTCCCCCTAAGTAACTATAATCTTTGTTTATCTTTAGGCACTACACAAGTTCCACTAGCTTTACATACTACTATTGGATTTTCTAAAACTTCTGCTGCTGATTCATTTATATCAGTTCTTGGTACTATAACTTTTCTAGCTTCAAATACCATCTTTCTTGAGCTATTTCCTACATTAACTATTTCACCAACTGCTTCTATATAATCACCAGCATATACTGGAGCTAAAAACTCTACACTATCATATGCTTTAAATAATCCTTCATCACCATCATTTTGTATTAGTAATTCAGTAGCTACATCTCCAAATAATTGAAGCATTTTAGCACCATCTACTAAATTTCCACCATAATGAGCGTCATTACTTCCCATTCTTATTCTTATCATTGCTTTCATGTGAAAATCCCCCTTTATGTTTGTTTGTATATTTAATAACTGGGATAGGCCTTTTTACTAGACCTACACCAATTAGTAAATTTAAATTTATTATGCTAATTCTTGTATTAAATTTTTAATAACTTTATTAACATCTCCTACTATAGAAACATCTGCAACTTCAAATATAGGTGCTTCACTATTTTTATTTATAGCCACTATAAATTCAGATTCTTCCATTCCAGCTAAATGTTGTATAGCTCCTGATATACCACAAGCAAGGTAAAGGTCTGGTCTTACAGTTTTACCAGTTTGTCCTACTTGACGAGATTTATCAACCCATCCTGCATCAACTACAGCACGAGAAGCACTTACTTCAGCCCCTAATATGTCTGCTAATTCATATAAAGCATCCATATTTTCTTTAGAACCTATTCCTCTTCCTGCTGATATAAGTATATTAGCATCTTCTATGTTAACCTTCTTTATAGTTTCTTTTACATATTCTAATACTTCTACATTTTTACCATTTTCACTAAAATCTACTGCAAAATTTTCAACATTTCCAGTTCTTGTAGTATCTTTTTTTAACTTTTTCATAACTCCTGGTCTTACAGTGCTCATTTGTGGTCTATGATTTGGACATATTATAGTCGCCATTATATTCCCACCAAATGCAGGTCTAGTCATTAAAAGACCACTAGTTTCATCATCTATTTCAAGTGATGTACAGTCTGCTGTAAGCCCTGTTCCAATAGTTGCACTAACTCTTGGTGCTAAATCTCTACCTATTGTAGTTGCTCCTACTAAAACTATTTCTGGATCTTTTTTATTTATAACATCACAAAGTGCTTTAGTGTATGTATTAGTAACATATACATCTAAGTTTTCATCATCTACACAAATTACTTCATCTGCACCATATTGTATAAGCTCTTCACTTAAACTTTTAACATTATATCCAAGAAGAACTGCACTTACTTTACTATTTAATTTATCTGCTAACTCTTTACCTCTTCCTATTAATTCCAAAGAAACATTTTGGATCTCACCGCTTCTTTGCTCAACAAAAACCATTACACTCATTATTTTTCCTCCTATAATCACTACTCTTTGAGAAATATTTCGTCAAATTGTTTAGTTTTTAAGCCTTAGCTTCAGTTATTATAAACTTTTCTTTAAGAGCATTTACTATTATTGATGCTCCTTCTTTTTCATCTACATCATAAAGTATTCCTTTTGCTTTAACACCCTTAGTAAATGATTTTTTAACTTTTGTTGGAGAACCTTTTAGTCCTATCTCTTCTAAACAAACATCTATATCTTTTAAAGTCCAAGTTTCTATTTTTTCTTCTCTCATACAATCATATATTCTAGAAACTCTCATATATCTTGGAGTGTTCATCTCTTTTAAAGTAGTTATAAGAAGTGGCATTTTAGCCTTTATAACTTGATATCCATCTTCAAAAGCTCTATTTACTATTACATTCTCACCTTCTACTTCTAACTTTTCAACATAAGTTATAGATGGTATATCAAGATGATTTGCTATTTGAGGTCCAACTTGTGCTGTATCTCCATCTATTGCTTGTCTTCCTGCTATTATTAAATCATAGTCTAACTTCTTTATAGCTCCTGCTATAGTTTTTGAAGTAGCTAATGTATCAGCTCCTGCAAAAGCTCTATCTGTAAGAAGTATTGCTTTATCAGCACCCATTGCTATTGCTTCTTTTAATGCATTTTTAGCTTGTGGTGGTCCCATTGTTAACACTGTAACTGTTGCACCCATTTTTTCTTTTAAATTTACTGCTTCTTCTATACCTGCTTTATCATCAGGGTTTATAATACTTGGTACACCATCTCTTATTAATGTACCAGTTTTAGGATCTAATTTTACTTCTGTTGTATCTGGTACTTGCTTTACACAAACTAATATATTCATATTCTTTCCTCCTAAAAATTTGCTATTTAAGTAAGTCTGCACTTATAACCATTCTTTGTACTTCACTTGTTCCTTCGTATATTTCAGTTATTTTTGCATCTCTCATCATTCTTTCTATATCATATTCACGAGTGTATCCGTATCCTCCGTGAAGTTGAACTGCTTTAGTTGTAACTTCCATCGCTACTTCAGATGCATAAAGTTTTGCCATAGCAGCATCTACACTATATGGTTTACCTGCATCTTTTTTGCTTGCAGCCTTATATACTAAAAGTCTTGCAGCTTCTATTTTAGTTTTCATATTAGCAAGTTCAAATTGAGTATTTTGAAATGCCGATAAGCTTCTACCAAATTGCTTTCTTTCTTTTACATAATCAACTGTAACATCTAATGCACCTTGTGCAATTCCTAATGCCTGTGCAGCTATTCCTATACGACCACCATCTAGTGTCTTCATAGCTATTTTAAATCCTTGTCCAACTTTACCTAATAAGTTTTCTTTAGGTATTACACAGTTTTCAAATATAAGTTCACAAGTTGCAGAACCTCTTATACCAAGTTTTTTCTCTTTTTTACCTATTGTAAATCCTTCTGTTCCTTTTTCAACTATGAAAGCTGATATTCCACGAGTTCCTTTTGATTTATCAGTCATAGCCATAACTATATATATATCAGCAGGACCTGCATTAGTTATAAATATCTTAGTTCCATTTAATATATAATTATCTCCATCTAAAACTGCAGTAGTTTGTTGAGCTGATGCATCTGTACCTGCATTAGGTTCAGTTAAACCAAAAGCACCTAATTTTTCACCTTTTGCAAGTGGTACTAAAAACTTTTGCTTTTGTTCTTCTGTACCAAATTCATATATTGGATTAGCACCTAATGAAGTATGAGCAGATAATATTACCCCTGTAGTTCCACAAGCTTTTGAAAGTTCTTCAACAGCTAATGTGTATCCTAAATAATCTCCTCCTTCTCCACCATACTCTTTCGGAAAAGGTATTCCTAGCATTCCACATTCAGCCATCTTATCAACTGTTGCATATGGGAATTTTTCTTCTTCATCTATCTCATGAGCTATAGGAGCTACCTCATTTACTGTAAACTCTCTATACATTTGTTTTAATAATTCATATTTTTCCATAAATTTCTCCCCTCTTTTGAATACACTATTTTAGCATTTTTTTATTATTAAACTAGTACCTTGTCCACCACCTATACAAAGTGTAGCAAGTCCTAGGTTAGCATCTTCTCTTTTTTGCATTTCATGTATTAAAGAAACTAATATTCTACATCCACTAGCTCCTACTGGATGCCCAAGTGCTATTGCACCACCATTTACATTTACTTTTTCCATATCAAAGTCTAATCCTTTTGATACTGATAAAGCTTGTACTGCAAAAGCTTCATTTGCTTCTATTAAATCTATATCATCTAGGTTTAAGTTTGCTTTTTGAAGAGCTTTTTCTGTTGATGGAACTGGACCATAACCCATTATAGATGGATCAACCCCTGCTGAAGCATAAGAAACTATACTTGCTAATGGTTTTAATCCTAATTCATCACACTTTTCTCTACTCATAAGTATAACCATAGCACTACCATCATTTATTCCTGATGCATTTCCTGCACTAACAGTTCCATCTTTTTTAAATGCTGGTCTTAATTTAGATAATCTTTCTATAGTAGTGTTATGCTTTGGATGCTCATCAGTATCAAATACAATAGGATCACCTTTTCTTTGTGGTATTAAAACTTCAACTATTTCATCCTTAAATCTATTGTTTAATTGAGCCTGTTTAGCTTTTTCCTGACTTAAAAGAGCAAATTTATCTTGTTCTTCTCTAGTTATACCAAACTTTTCTGCTAAATTTTCTGCAGTTATCCCCATGTGGTAATTATTAAAGGCATCTGTTAAGCCATCATTTACTAAAGAGTCAACTATTTTATTATCCCCTAGTCCATATCCATATCTACCTCTATTTAATAAATATGGTGCATTACTCATACTTTCACATCCACCAGCAAGTACTACATCACAATCTCCAAGAGCTATAAACTGTGCTGCCATACTAACTGCTCTAAGGCCAGAACCACAAACTTTATTTATAGCAAGTGCTGGAGTTTCTACTGGGACATTAGCTTTTATAGCAACTTGTCTTGCTACATTTTGTCCAAGGCCTGCACTTAATACATTTCCTATTAACACCTCATCTATTATTTCAGGATTTATATTAGCTCTTTTTATTGCTTCTTTAGCCGCTATACTTCCTAATTCTACAGAACTTACATCTTTAAGTGCCCCACCTAAAGATCCTATAGGAGTTCTAACTGCTGATACTATAACAACTTCTCTCATATTCTTCCTCCCTTGACAATATAAAATTTTTTTTGTTTATTTAAAGGATTTTATAATTAATTATTGATAATCATAAAATCCTTTTTTAACTTTTCTTCCTAACATGCCACCCCTAACCATTTTTTTAAGAAGTGGATGTGGTCTATATTTTGAATCCCCAAATTCACTATATAGTACTTCCATTATATTTAGACATACGTCTAGGCCTATAAGATCACCTAATGCTAATGGTCCTATTGGATGATTTGCTCCTAATTTCATTGCATTATCTATATCTTCTGCACTTGCAATGCCTTCTGCAAATATTCCTATTGCTTCATTTATCATAGGTACTAGAATTCTATTAACTACAAATCCTGGTGCTTCAGATACACTTACAGGAGTTTTATTTAATTGTTTACATAATTCAAATATTGTATTGTGGGTTTCTTTTGATGTTAGCATACCGTCTATTACTTCTATTAATTTCATAACTGGTGCTGGGTTAAAAAAGTGCATTCCTATTACTTTTTCAGGTCTATTGGTACTTATTGATAGGTCTGTTATCGACAATGATGATGTATTTGTTGCAAATATTGTTTCTTCTTTACATATTTCATCTAGTTCTTTAAGTAATTGTTTTTTGATTTGTATATTTTCAACTATAGCCTCTATTACTAAATCACAATCTTTTGCTTCTTCTAATTCTATAGTTGAGTTAAGTCTGTTTAGTATTTCATTTTTTTCTTCTTCTTTTATCTTCTCTTTTGCTACTTTTCTTTCTAAACTTTTTGTTATTAACTTAATCCCTTTTTCTATACTGTCATTGTTTAAATCTCTAAGTATTACTTGATGTCCATTAGATATAAGTACTTCTGCAATACCACTTCCCATAGTACCGCTTCCTATTACCATTATTTTCATGATATTTCCCCCTATAATGAACTGCTTACTTTTTTATCACAATGTATATTAAATTTTGGATCTCTTTTTTCTAAAAAGGCACTCATACCTTCTTCTTGGTCATAACTTGCAAAACATAGCCCAAATAGATAGCTTTCTAGATTTATAGCATTATCTATATCTATTTCATACCCTTTATTTATAGCATTTTTAGCATATCTTACGGCAAGTTGACCTTTAGATGCAATAAGCTTTGCCATATCTATACATTCTTCTAGTAAAGTTTCATGCGATGTAACTTTATTTACTAGATTTATGTTTAGTGCATCTTCTGCTTTTATTATTTGGGCACTGTATATAAGTTCTTTAGCTTTCCCTATTCCAACTATTCTAGATAACCTTTGAGTTCCCCCAAATCCAGGTAATATACCAAGATTGACTTCTACTTGTCCAAATTTTGCTTTTGTACTTGCTATTCTAATATCACAACTCATAGCAATCTCTAATCCTCCACCTAGGCAAAATCCATTTATCCCCGCTATTATAGGCTTCTCGCAGTTTTCTATTTTTCTAAACAAGTCATTTCCAGTTTTTGAAAATCTTCTCGCTTCTTCAAAATTCATATCTTTCATAGCTTCTATATCTGCCCCTGCTACGAAAGCTCTTCCTTGACCTGTTATTATACCTACATAAATTTCCTCATCTTTTTTGATGATATCAATAGCCATATCTAATTCTTTTAATACTTCTTCATTTAAAGAATTCAAATATTCTTCCCTAGCTATATTAATTATGTATATATTCCCCTCTTTAGTGCAAATTAAATTTTTAAACATATTTTTTCCATCCTTATATCCTATTTACTAATAGTAACACAGATGTCCTATTTCCTCTCTTAGCAATTTAGTAATTTAGTGATTTATAATTACAGCTTTGAACCAAATATTTCCTCATGTTCTTAATATTCTGCATTTATTTTCATATTCCTTCTTTTATTTTTATTTTTTTACATTTTTAATTTGTAGCTAAAATTTTAGGATAAATATTTTCTTATGTATTATATTCTGTATTTATTTCTATATTCCTTCTTTTATTTTTATTTTTT
This sequence comes from Romboutsia sp. D33t1_170424_H2, assembly GCF_015669105.1. NCBI lineage: Bacteria > Bacillati > Bacillota > Clostridia > Peptostreptococcales > Peptostreptococcaceae > Romboutsia > Romboutsia sp. D33t1_170424_H2. Next base: position 76,912 of record NZ_JADOZQ010000010.1, read on the forward strand.
TACATTTTCTTTTTATAATATATAATATTCTACTTTATTCTTCATATTACCTCTTTATATTTTACATTTTTTGTATATTATTTTTTTATATATAAGTCAGTATTACATATACTTATAATTATTAATAAGCATCATTTGTTATTAATTAAAAATTTTTATCCTAATATTTATTAATAAATTTTATATATATTATTTTTTATA
>NZ_JADOZQ010000011.1:0-74569 GCF_015669105.1 Romboutsia sp. D33t1_170424_H2
CCTTCATCGCTCACGCGGCGTTGCTGCATCAGGCTTTCGCCCATTGTGCAATATTCCCCACTGCTGCCTCCCGTAGGAGTTTGGACCGTGTCTCAGTTCCAATGTGGCCGATCACCCTCTCAGGTCGGCTACTGATCGTCGCCTTGGTAAGCCGTTACCTTACCAACTAGCTAATCAGACGCGGGTCCATCCTGTACCGCAAAAGCTTTGATAAGAAAGCCATGCGACTCTCTCATGTTATCTCGTATTAGCATACCTTTCGGTATGTTATCCGTGTGTACAGGGCAGGTTACCCACGCGTTACTCACCCGTCCGCCGCTCTTTACCGAAGTAAATCGCTCGACTTGCATGTGTTAGGCACGCCGCCAGCGTTCATCCTGAGCCAGGATCAAACTCTCAAATAAAAGTTGTTACCCGCTCAGACTATCATTATCTGAATATCTGGCTTGGTTGTATTCGATTCTTTAAAGAATCATTAGTTATTTAAATTAACCTACTGTTTAATTTTCAAAGTTCATTTTAAGCGACCGTGTCGGCGCTACTTTTTTACAACTTCTTTAGTTTACCAAAGTAATTTTACTTTGTCAACTTTTTTCTGTTGCTTTTCTTTTGTGTTTGCCCTTTTCTTAAGGACAAGTATAACTATACCATCTCAAATCCATTTCGTCAACACTTTTTTTGTTTTTTTCTAATTTTATTTATCTTTTCATTTAAATTACTATATATACTAATGTTTACATATATATTACCCACGATATTGAATATTAATTCTTAAACTTCATAAAATATTAAATAAATACAACTTTATATACTTGTATAAACTCTAAGAAAGGAGATGCTATATATAATTATAGCTAACAAATTCTATGTCTACTTTCAACAAAATCAAAGATTTATATGAGGATGGCTACAGATGTATTTACCATAACTGTACAGATAATAATTACACTATATATCTTAAGAATTTTGATTCTGAAGATTCTCAAACTATTGAGATATCAGATGAAAATGAATTTAATCAATTTCAAGGATATATTAATGATTTAAAGATGTCATAACTAATTTTATTTTTCATTTTAAATTTTAAAATTAGATATTAAACTACAAAAATAGAGAGTTTTCACACTCTCTATTTTGTAGTAACTAGCTTCTTTATAAGGTTTAATAATTCCACTCTATCTACTTCCATTTGTTTTTTATGCTCTTTATATTCATTGAAGTTAACAACTTTTCCTCTGTTCTTCTTCATAATAACCACTTCCTATTTTAATTATAAACTTAATATATTAATTCTATACTTAATTAATATTCCCTTCTATAAAATATACAAAATTTCTTAAATATATTCATATTTTATATTTTAATTCTTTATAATATGTTATATTTTTACATTCTATTTTTTTATAAATTTTAATTATATTTTTCATTAAAAAACAGGCACTTTTTATATTTTATGCCTGTTTTTATTGATATATTCTATTTTATTTCCTTTTTCATCCAATCAATAGCTTTATCTAATTGCTTTTCAGGATTTTTTTCCTCTATATTTGGTTTTATTCCTTTTCCATTTATATAATCTCCATTAGGAGTAAAATATTGAGCAGTGGTTAATTTAAAACCTGTACCATCTTTAAGCTCTCTTACACTTTGTACTAAACCTTTACCAAAAGTTGTAGTTCCTATTGAGATACCAGCTTTATTATCTACAATAGCTCCTGTTAATATTTCTGATGCTGATGCACTATTCTCATTAGTTAAAATAGCTATTGGCAATCCTAGCTTATCTTTATCTGATTTTAAGTATTCTGTATTTCCTTTATTGTCTTTAGTGTAAACTATAGTTCCTTCTCCTATTAAATCATCGGCTATATCTTTGCATATATTTAATAGTCCTCCACCATTATCTCTTACATCTAATATTAACCCCTTCATTCCCTCTGATTTCAATTTATCTAGTACAGTTTTAAATTCTTTATATGTATTTTCGCTAAAAGAAGTTATTCTTAAATATCCTATTTTATCTTCTAGCATCTTACCTTCTACGCTTTTTGAAACAATCTCTTCTCTTTTAACTTTAACATCAAATTCATTGCCATCTCTTTTTAAAGTTAATTCTACAGTTGTCCCCTCTTTACCTTTTATCATGCTAATTGCTTCATCTGAATTTTTAGCAAATACATTCTTTCCATCTACCTTTACTATCTTGTCTCCCGCTTCTATTCCACTTTTTTCTGCCGGAGAACCTTGTATAGGAGATACTACTGTTAAGTAATCATCATCTGGAGAAGGACTTATTATCACACCTATACCAACAAAAGACCCACTCGTTTGTTCCTTCAATCTTTTAAACTCATCTTCTGTATAATACTGAGAATATGGATCATCTAATCCTGAAAACATTCCTTTTATAGCTCCATTAACCAAATTATCATCTTTTGTTTTTTGATAGAAATCTTCTTTTATAGCTCCTTCTAGACCTATCATCTTATTGTACTTACTATATTTTTCATATAAATCTTTCGACACTACAACCTTATTACCTAATCCTATTTGCAAAGTAGAGGTAAACAAAGCTGTTACTATTACTAAAACTATTCCATACACGATAGCTCTTTTCTTTGATATCATTCTAGGCATCTCCTTTATCTAATCTAGTATATATTATATGACTAGCTATTCTTTTTATTACCATTTCTATTTTTGTTGCTTAGTTTTTAACTTATGTACTAAAATTTATAATGGATACATATCCATATTATACCATAGTAAAAGGGGTAGATTTTATGAAAAAGGAATTTAGAAAAAAAGTTATTTCTGATAGAAATAACCAAAATTATGAATCTTTATGTAAAAACTCATCAATAATAACTCAAAAAATATTAGCTTTAGATTGTATAAAAAAAGCTAAAAATATTATGCTTTATCTTGATTTTAATAATGAAGTTAAAACAGATGAACTTATAGTTAAGCTTCTTTCTTTGGGTAAAACTGTCTCATCTCCTATAACGATTAAAGAAGAAAAAAAATTAATACCATCTCAAATAATTGATTTAAAAGATGGAGTAAAAATCGGTGCTTATGGAATAAGGGAACCAAAACCTGAATGCTCTCCAGAGGTAGAGGTTAAAGATATAGATGTAGTAATAGTTCCAGCCGTTGCTTATGATAAAGATTGCTATAGACTCGGTTACGGTGGTGGCTTTTATGATAGATTCATAGAAAGGTTAAGAGAAGATGCTATCACAGTAGGAATTGCTTTTGATTTACAAATTTTTGATTCTGTACCTAAAGAAGATCACGATGCTCAACTTGACTATATAATTACAGAAAGCCAAATACTTACACCTAATAAATTTTAGATAATATTAATTTAAAAATGATACTAAGGGTTAAAACTTAGTATTTTAACCCTTAGTATTTTTTATTCCTTTTTATCATCTCTATCTTTTTTATCTATTTGTCTTAAACTCTCAAGCTTATCCTTAACTAAATTATCTATTTCATCTATAGTCTTACCTGTAAGTATCTCTAAACCTTCTTCTATACTACTTATTGCATATATACTAAAAGTTCCAGCTTTTACAGCTTCCACTATCTCATCTTTTAGTATTAAATTCTTAACATTTTGTATCGGAATCATAACACCTTGTTTTTGAGAGAAACCTTTTAGCTTACATACATCAAAAAATCCTTCAATCTTTTGATTCACTCCGCCTATAGGTTGTATTTCTCCTTTTTGACTAACAGAACCAGTTACTGCAATACTTTGTTTTATAGGTATATCAGCTATACTAGATATTATAGCGTACAATTCAGTACTAGATGCACTATCTCCATCTACACCACTATAGTTTTGTTCAAAAGTTATTGATGTAGTTATAGATAATGGTCTCTCTTTTCCATACCTTTCTCCTAAATATCCACTTAATATTAAAACTCCTTTATCATGAATACTTCCACTTTGCTTTATTTCTCTTTCAATATTTATTACACCATGTCTTCCCCTATAAGTAGATGCTGTTATTTTTGATGGCTTACCAAATGAATATTCACCTGTACCCATAACAGCTAATCCATTAATTTGACCTACTTTCTCTCCTTCTATATCAATTAACAGAGTTTTGTCTTCAAACATCTCATTTAATTTTTCTTCATATTTATTATTTCTATATACTTTTTGTTCTATTGCATTTTGAACATCTTTTGCAGTGACATATAACTCACTATCATCACTTATAGCCTCTGACTCATATACTAAATCTATTATATTACTAACTCTTGCTGTTAATTTATCTTTATTGTCACTTAACTTAATACTATATTCTATTACCTTTTCAACTGCATCTCTTTCAAAGTGTTTTAATTTTTCATTGTTGCAAGTATCAGCTATTAGCTGAATTGTCTTATATATATTTTCATCATTTTTATCTATTTCTATATCAAAGTCAGCCATCACTTTAAATAGATTTCTAAAATCTTCTTCATATGAGTATAAAAGTCCATAATAACGACTGTCTCCTATTAATATGACTTTCACATCTAAATCTATTGGTTCTGGCTTTAATGTAGATGTTACTAAATATCCATATTGTTTATTAAGAGATTCTATTGATATCTTTCCTGTTTTTAAACTTCTCTTTAGACAATCCCAAGAAAAAGGATTCGATAATAAATCTTTTACATTTATGATTAAGTATCCTCCATTCGCCTTATGTAAGGCTCCTGGCTTTATTTCCGTAAAACTTGTTGTTAAAGCTCCTATCTCATTTTTATACTCTATACACCCTATCAAATTATAGTATGTAGGATTGCTTTCTACTATTATCTTACAATCTTCACACTCACTATTATCTATAAATAAATTTACTTTGTATCTATTAAAAAACTTATCATCATTTTTTTGACCCATCATACCAAATAGCGCCATAGGGTTTTGTTGATTACCTTCATTTTTATCCTTAAATTTATCAATGTTATTAACTATATCATTGCATAAATCATTTATATATCTTTGTATTTTTTCTTCTTTTCCATACTTATCTAGTAAGTATTTATCATAAAACCCAACTAAACTTCTTCCTACATTTTTATCTAAATCAATAGTTTTATTTTTATAATCATCTTCACAATTTTTTATCTTATCTATATATTCCTTGCTATCTTGATTTAGCTTAAGACCCTCTTCTCTTAATTTATTGATTTGTGTAGGAGTTAGTTGACCTAACTCTTGTTCTTGCATTAATGTTTCATCTTCTTTTATTGGGATACTAACAAGTCCTCTTTCTGTAACTTCAAACTTAAATCCTCTAGGCTTAGCAAATTCATTTAACTCTGATATTATTCCTTGAATACTATTTTCAAGTTCACTCATAAGTATTCTGCTATGGTATTCATATTCTTTTGAATTAAATAATTTAGGTACCTCGCACTTTAATTTTTGAATTATTTCTTCTATATCTTCTTTAAATATTTTTCCTACCCCTGATTTGAAAGATAAAGCTGTAGGTTCATTAATGTTTTTAAAATTATTTACATATACCCAATCTCTATTATTATTTTGTTTATTATTGCTGGTATACTTTTTTATAAGTTCACTAGTGTAACTAACTCTTCCCAATCCATTTGTACCTGCAACATATATGTTATATCCACTTTTTTTCATCTTAAGTCCAAACTCAATAGCCTTCACAGCTCTATCTTGGCCTATTATTTCTCTTTTAGAATCTATCTCTTCTGTAGTACTAAATGATAGATTCTCTATCAATGAGCTCGGTTTTAAGTCTTCTACTCTAACTTTATATTTATCTATATTCAACAATCATTCACCTCTTCATATTATGTTAAGTTTTATTTTTCCCCGCTTATTGATAAATAATTAGTTAATATGCAATAATAATATTTTTTTAATAAATTCATCTAATTTAATTATTTTATTTAAAATTTAAAAATATCTTTTAGACATAAAAAAACACCTTAAAATATTTTAAGGCGATTTTTATTAGCTTATGTACATGTTTATTTTTCTAAATTCTTATTAATATAATATGTAGTCTGTTATTCCTCTGTCACATTTAATTCTATATTTTCAGGAAGATCAGTTAAATTGGTTTCTACAACTATGTACGGATATGATTTTTCTTTTTCTTTATATGAAATTTTTACTTTCATTAAACTTCTATCATTTTCTTGAACCATTTCTATTTTATTCATCTCTATTCCCTTTTCATTATCTTTACCTCTGGTTACAATAACATATATCTTTTCGTTTAACTTCACAGCTAAAGCTCTTTCTTCATCTGTATATTTGTCCATCATATCAAGTATCTTTTCTGGTATAGATTCTCTTTGTACTATAGTGTAATCTACTGGATTTGACTTTTCCATAAACATATTTGGGATTACTATAAACCCACCTATTACTAGTATTAATAGAAGTACTCCATATATAACTCCCTTTACATTAAATTTTATATTCATTTATTTCACCCCCATATATTTTAATATATGAAATTTATACGAGCCTTAGAATATTATTTATTAGTATATTTCCAAAACCTCATAAAAAATTTACTTGATTAATCTACGTGCTAACAAACATCTTCATATATCAAAAGACTATATTCATTGCTAAAATACGATATTTTAAAATTTATTGAATTATTTAAGATACAAAACTAGTTGGATTTTACCTTCTATTATTTGAGGAATGTTATTATATGATATGTATTTAGTGAAATATAACGAAAATATAAAATCTTTTATAGTAAATAAATTTGATAATTAAAAAGGATATAGCTTACGCTATATCCTTTTTATATTATTTCTTAGCTATTGCTTCCTTAGCAGCTTTAACTATATCGTTAGATGTTAATCCATATTTTTTTACTAATTCAGCAGGTGTACCTGATTCTCCGAAAGTATCATTTATACCTACTTTTTTAACTACAACTGGACATTCTTCAGTAACAACTTCACTTACTGCTGAACCTAGACCACCTAATATACTATGTTCTTCAGCAGTTACTATTGCACCAGTTTCTTTAGCGGCAGTTATTATTAACTCTTTATCTATAGGCTTTATAGTAGACATATTTATAACTCTAGCATTTATACCTTCTGATTTTAAAACTTCTGATGCTATTATAGCTTCGTTAACCATTATTCCACAGGCTATTATTGTTAAATCATTTCCTTCTCTAACTACTGTACCTTTTCCTATTTCAAATTTATAATTTTCATCAAATATTGTAGGAACTGCACTTCTTCCTAAGCGAACATACATAGGTCCGTAAACTTTAGCTGCTTCAAATATCATTTGTTCTGCTTCTACACCGTCAGCAGGAACCATAACTGTCATATTAGGTATACTTCTCATTATAGCTATATCTTCTACACTTTGATGTGTTGCTCCATCTTCTCCAACTGTTATACCCGCATGAGTAGCACAAACTTTTACGTTTAACTTTGGATAACAAGCAGAGTTTCTGATAACTTCAAAAGCTCTTCCTGTTGCAAACATAGCAAAGCTACTTGCAAAAGGTATTTTACCAGCTGCAGCAAATCCACAAGCTGCACCTATTAAGTTTTGTTCAGCTATACCCATATTGAAGAATCTATCTGGGAATGTTTTATAAAAATCATTTGTCTTAGTTGATTTTGATAAATCTGCATCTAATACTACAACATTATCGTTTATTTGTCCTAATTTAACTAATGCTTTTCCGTATGCTTCTCTAGTTGCTATCTTACTCATTGTCTGCACCCCCTAATTCTTCTAAGGCTCTTTCTAAATCGCTATCACTTGGAGCTGTTCCATGCCATCCAGCTTCATTTTCCATGAAAGATACACCTTTACCTTTTATAGTCTTTGCAATTATCATTGTTGGCTTTCCTACTGTTTCTTTAGCCATATCTAAAGCTGCAAAAATTTGATCGAAATCATGTCCATCTATTTCTATTACATTCCATCCGAAAGCTTTAAACTTATCTACTATAGGACCTATGTTCATAACTTTCTCTACTGCTCCATCTATTTGAAGACCATTATAATCTAAGAATGCTACCATATTATCAAGTTTGTAGTGAGCTGCACTCATAGCAGCTTCCCAAACTATCCCTTCTTGAACTTCTCCATCCCCAAGTATAGTATACACTCTCCATGGTGCATTATCTAATTTAGATGCCATAGCCATACCACAAGCTGCTGAAAAACCTTGTCCTAATGAACCCGTTGACATATCAACTCCAGGTATTCCCTTCATATCAGGATGACCTTGTAACATACTATTTATTTTTCTTAGCTTCATTAATTCTTCTCTAGCAAAGTAACCCTTTTGAGCTAAAGTTGCATAAAGTACTGGTGCTGCATGTCCTTTAGATAAAACAAATCTATCTCTATCTTCCATTTTGCTATTGTTAGGATCTATATTCATTTCATTAAAATAAAGAGCTGTTAGTATTTCTACAGCTGATAATGATCCTCCTGGATGTCCAGATTTAGATTCATGTATTATAGAGACTATATCTTTTCTGATAATACGTGCAATCTCATTTAATCCCTTATGGTCTCTCATGTAATTACCTCCCTGTTTTTCATAAAGTAAATATTACTTATGTAATATATTTTTGTAATCTCATATTATTATATCACTTTTATAGATTTTTTTTACTTTATTTTTTTAATTTAGATATATTATGTATACTTTTTATATATTTTGATATATAATTTTTAACAATTATGATTTTTATATATCAAAATATATATTAGACATTATTTATGATACACTTTTTTATCTTTAATATATCATATTTCATTTTTAATAAAAAAAATTATTGATATTAAAAATAATACCAATAATTTTATAACGCAAATAGTCCTAGACTTATCTGAAGACTACTGTCAACTTTTACCATCATATTATCATCTAGACAACCAATTTTTTCTCTTAACCTTTTTTTGTCTATAGTCCGTATCTGTTCTAAGAGAATAACAGAATCTTTATTAAGCCCATATTCGTTCGCACTAATTTCTATATGTGTTGGTAATTTCGCCTTGTTAATCTGTGATGTTATAGCAGCTATTATTACCGTTGGACTATATTTATTTCCTATATCATTCTGTATAATTAAAACAGGACGAACTCCACCTTGTTCCGATCCGACAACAGGGCTTAAATCAGCGTAGTATAAATCTCCTCGCTTTATGTCTAGGTTAATACTCACCCTGGGCTATCTTCCCTTCAATACAATCCTCAGAAGATACTTCATTTGTCATACCTAGTTCAGCCAGCGATAGATTAATTTGCCCCATTTCTTTATAACCTTTGATCATAGACTCTTTTATGTCTATTTTTCTCTTTTGAGTTATATAAAATTGAAAGGCAGCCTTTGCAAAATCTTCTCTATTACTATTCTCCATCTCAACGATATGGTCTACCTCAGAAACGAGGGAATCCGGTAAAGTAAATACTATCTTTTCCTTACTTTTTTTGTGCACAAAATCGCCTCCCGGGGTATACTATCATTATTATTTTATCAAATAACTATCTGATTGTAAAATTGCATTTCTTTCCATATAGATTCTATCTACTCTTCTTGATACCATACATAACACTTCATAGTTTATAGTCTCTAGGCTTTTTGCTACATCTTCTGCTGTCAATTTCTCTTCCCCAAATATTATAACCTCATCGCCAATTTTTATGTCTATATTCTTGTTAATTTTGACCATACACTGATCCATACATATCCTACCTATGACATCAAATATATTTCCTTTAATCATCACCTTAGGATTTTTTTGTATTCTAGAAAATCCATCTGCATATCCTATAGGTATAGTTGCGATTTTTTCTGTTTCATCACTTCTATACTTTAATCCATAACTTATCCCAGTACCTTTATCCACATCTTTTATATGAGCTACTCTCGTTTTTAAAGTCATTGCAGGCTTTAATTGAATAATGTCTCTATCTACTTCTTCTGATGGATAATGACCGTATAGTATTATTCCACATCTTACCATATTAAGATTCAAATCTTGTAAATCTATAATTGCAGCACTATTTGATACATGTTTTATAGGTATGTTTATATCTATAGCTTCTAACCCTTCAACCATATATTTAAATCTTTGTACTTGAAGCTTAGTGAATTCTTTACTTTTTTCATCTGCTGTAGCAAAATGTGTAAAGATACCCTCAATGTCTACAAACTCTAAATCATTTATCGACTTTATATCATTTATTGATTGAGAATTAGGTATAAACCCTATCCTTGACATACCTGTGTCAATTTTAATATGGATTTTAGCATGTTTACCTATATGCTTGGCGATATCATTAAGTTTTTGAGCCATTTCTACTGAGTAAATAGTAATAGTTATATCATTGTCTATAGCAGTTGCTAATGCTTCTTCCGGAATATAACCTAAACAAAGTATAGGAAGCATTATTTTATTTTGTCTTAATTCTATTCCTTCTTCTAATCTAGCTACTGCTATATAATCAACATTTTCTTTTTCTAATAATTTTGCAATCGGTACTGAACCGTGCCCATAGGCATTAGCCTTTAGCACACCACAAATTTTTGTATTTTCATTTAAGGATTTTTTTATATTATCAAGGTTAAATTTGATATTGTCTAGATTTATCTCTGCCCATGTCGGAGCTGTTATTTTGTTCATTTCTTTAGTTCCCCCTTACTTTTCATATTGAAAATCTTTGTAAGTAATAGTGAATCTAATCATTCCTTTAGAATCTATTATTTCCATTTTTTCTGGTTGTTTAGTCTTAATATTAATATACAATATTTGTTTGTTAAAATATTCATCTTCACCTGGTATGTACGTTTCTAAGGCAAGACTACCATCAGATAATTTTATATCAACCTCTTCACTTTGCAGGTAATTTTTTATAAAATCCCCAATAAACATATTTTGATCATTTTCACCTACATTAGGTAGTTCAATTTCATCTTTTATTCCTGGGTTTTTTACTATTATTTTATCTGATTTGTATTCAATAGTTTTACCTTTTAAATGCTCTGGTGATACTAACTCTAATTTATAATTATCTGGCTTATTATAATTATGAATAAATACGTAATTATGTGAACTCTTATTGCCAACTACTTCTACTTCAGCCTTACATGTATATGAATCAATTTCAGATATTACCTTTTGAAATTCTTCATAGGCCTCTTCTTTAGTTAATTGCCTTTTTTGGCAACCTACAATAATAACTAGCATACTTATAATAATCACTGCTAGTAGCGTTAGCTTACTTCTCACAAAATCCTCCTATATTAATTCTTATTCATTATACATAGCTCTAATTATATCGTATCTACATATAATTCCTTTTAATTTATGTTCTTTATCTACTACTGGAACTCTATTTACTGATTTTTTTATCATAATATTAGCTACATCATCAAAATTATCTTCTTCATTTACAGTTACTATATCAGTTGACATTAAGTCTTTTACTTTGTATGCTGCTATTTCTTTAAACTCTTCTTCCATCTTCTTGTAATCATCTAAAAATATTAACCCTTGGAAAAAGTTAATTATATGAGGAGCTTCTACATGCTGTTCTTTCTTCATTATGTCTGTCTCAGAAATAATACCTACTACCTTATTATCTTCATCTACTACAGGTACCCCTCCTATTCTTTCTTTAATTAGTAACCTTGCAACATTAACTATACTTTCTTCTCTATTTGCCACTATTACATCCGTTGTCATTATGTCCTTAGCTATTTTATTGTTCATAATATCACTCCTTAATTATAGTTATAGCATTAGCTACCGCATATTCTTTACAATGAGATATAGATACTTTTATTTCTAAAACATTATAGTCTATGCATATCTTCTCCAAATTATTATAGGTTTTAACTATAGGTTTTCCTATTTCATTCCTTAATATTTCTATATCTTTAAAATTAAAATTTCTTATACCTGTCCCTAAAGACTTGCTTATAGCTTCTTTGGCTGAAAAATTCCCTGCTATACTTTCAACTCTAAAATTGTTAGATTTAAAATATTCTATTTCATTTTCTGTAAATATCTTTTCTAAAAATCTATTATTTTTATTTATAGCTTCTTTTATTCTTCCTATCTCCACTATATCTATACCAATATCTAATATATTCATAGATGCCTCCGGTTCCTATTATAGTATTATTTTGTTGCATATATATAAATATATTCAACTCGACATTATAAAATCCTGTCATATGCCTATTATAATACTACAGTAGAATTATTTTTAATAGATAATTAGAATTTTCTATTAGTACTGATGTTTTTTTAAAATAAAAAGACTAGAGTTTAACTCTAGTCTTTTTTTATAACCACTCTGCAGATTCAGTTAAAATAACAGCTTGTTCTTTTTCAACTTGCATGAATCCCCCAGATATTTTTGCTTCTTTAAATTTACCTTCTTTTTTTAGACGTAGAGTTCCATCAGATAATCCTGCAACTAAAGGTCTATGGTTTTTTAATATACCTCTGTCTCCTTCAGTAGTTCTAACTATTATCATCTCTGTTTTATCTTCATAGAAGATTTTATCAGGAGTAACAATTTTAACCGCAAATTCGCTTGCCATTATTATCTACTCTCCTTCGCTTTTGCAACTGCCTCTTCTATACTTCCTACGAATAAGAATGCTGATTCTGGTAAGTCATCATGCTTACCTTCTAATATTTCTTTGAAACTTCTTACAGTTTCTTTAACAGGTACATATTTACCTTCAAATCCTGTGAATTGCTCAGCAACTGTGAAAGGTTGAGATAAGAATCTCTCTATCTTTCTAGCTCTTTGTACTGTTACCTTATCTTCATCAGATAATTCGTCCATACCAAGTATAGCTATTATATCTTGAAGTTCTTTATACTTTTGAAGTATAGATTGAACAGCTACTGCAACTTCATAATGTTCTTTTCCAACTACAGCTGGGTCAAGTACTCTAGATGTAGACTCTAATGGGTCAACAGCTGGGAATATACCTAGAGACGCTTTTTGTCTAGATAAAACTGTTTTAGCATCTAAGTGTGTGAATGTTGTAGCTGGTGCTGGGTCAGTTAAGTCATCGGCAGGTACGTATACAGCCTGAACTGATGTTATAGACCCTTTATTTGTAGATGTTATTCTCTCTTGTAATTTACCCATCTCCGTAGCTAGTGTTGGTTGGTATCCAACTGCTGATGGAGTACGTCCAAGTAATGCTGAAACCTCAGATCCTGCTTGAGTGAAACGGAATATATTATCTACGAATAATAAAACGTCTTGTCCTTCTTGATCTCTGAAGTGCTCAGCCATTGTAAGACCAGTTAAAGCAACTCTCATTCTTGCTCCAGGTGGCTCGTTCATTTGTCCGAATACTAGAGCAGTCTTTTTGATAACTCCAGACTCACTCATCTCACCGTAAAGGTCATTACCTTCTCTTGTTCTTTCCCCAACACCTGCGAATACTGATATACCACCGTGTTGAGTAGCTATATTGTTTATAAGCTCTTGTATAAGAACTGTCTTACCAACTCCGGCTCCACCGAATAGACCGATTTTACCACCTTTTAAGTATGGTGCTAGTAAGTCAACAACTTTTATTCCTGTTTCTAGTATTTCAACACCTGGCTTTAATTCGTCAAATGCTGGAGCTTCTCTATGTATAGGACTCTTAGGAGCATTTTTTGGTGCTTCCTTACCATCAACTGGCTCACCTAATACATTGAATATTCTTCCTAAAGTTTCGTCTCCTACAGGTACACTTATTGCAGCTCCTGTATCAACAACTTCCATACCTCTTACAAGTCCATCAGTAGAACTCATCGATATACATCTAACTGTGTCATCACCAACATGTTGTGCAACTTCTATAACTATTTTTTTATCTCCGTGCTTTATCTCTAATGCATTTAATAGATTAGGTAAGCTTTTTTCATCATCGAACTTTACGTCAACAACTGGACCGATAACCTGAACTATTTTACCTACATTTGCCATGTCCTAACCTCCTTATTATTGAGCTGAAGAAGCCCCCGCAACTATCTCAGATATTTCCTGAGTAACTGCTGCTTGTCTTGCTCTATTGTATTGTAACTCTAAATTAGATATCATTTCATTAGCATTGTCTGTAGCTGATTCCATAGCTGTTCTTCTCGCTGCTTGTTCTGAAGCATAAGCTTCAGCTATACCTCCGTATATTCTTCCTGAAACATACTTAGGTACGATAAAACCAAGTACAGCATCTGGAGAAGGTAAGTATTGAACAGAAGCTCTACTATTCTTCTCTTCTTTATCTTTGTCTACTGCTATTGGTAACAATCTAGTTACTCTTGGCTCTTGACTTAATGCTGAAACAAACTCTGTATATATTAACTTAACTTCATCTATATCTCCGTTTTGATAAGAATCCATTATATTATTAGATATCTCGATTATATCTTCATACTTAACGTCTTCAACAGAATCTATTGTTCCAATTAAGTCAAAAGATCTTTTGCTAACAAACTCTTTTGCTTTTTTTCCTATAGCTACAACCTTAACATTATTAGAACCTTGAGTCTCTGCAACTAATGTTTTAAATACATTCGAGTTGTATCCTCCTGCAAGTCCTCTATCTCCTGCTATAACTATATAACATTTATTTTTAACTTCTCTTTCTTTGAGAAATTCACTTTTAACTCCACTCGTATTCTTAGCTATATTTTGAACAGCTTCTTGTAAAGTATTAAAATATGGCTTAGAACTTTCTGCTCTTTCCTTAGCTTTTCTAAACTTTGAAGAAGCAACTAATTCCATAGCTTTAGTTATTTGCTTAGTATTTTCAACACTGGCAATACGAGTTTTAATTTCTTTCATTCCAGCTCCTGCCAATTGGGTTACCTCCTTTTTTAAAAAGGATTACGCTTCTATAACAAATTTCTTCTTGAAATCGTTTATAGCGTTTGTTAATTCTTGAGTGAAATCTCCATTCGCAAGAATTTTTTCTCCTATTTGTGGATAATTAGCATCTATGAATTCAATTAATTCTGCTTCAAATCTCTTTATATTATTTACAGGTATATCTGCTAATAAGTTGTTAACAACTGCAAATATAGCTATTACTTGATCTTTAACATCCATAGGTTGATGTTCACCTTGTTTTAGAACCTCAACTATTCTTTCCCCTTGAGCAAGTCTCTTCTTAGTATCTTCATCTAAGTCTGATCCGAATTGAGAGAATGCTGCAAGTTCTTTATATTGAGAGTAAAGAAGTTTTAATGGTCCTGCAACTTTTTTCATTGATTTTATTTGAGCAGATCCACCAACTCTTGATACTGATATACCAGGGTCAACTGCTGGTCTTATTCCTGAGTAGAATAATTCTGGCACAAGGTATATTTGTCCGTCTGTTATTGATATAACGTTAGTTGGTATATAAGCAGAAACGTCTCCACCTTGAGTTTCTATTATAGGTAATGCAGTTATAGATCCTGCACCTAACTCATCAGATAATTTAGCTGCTCTCTCAAGTAATCTTGAGTGTAAGTAGAATACATCCCCAGGGTAAGCTTCACGTCCTGGTGGTCTCTTAAGTAATAATGACATTTCTCTGTATGCAACCGCGTGCTTAGTTAAATCATCATATACTATTAATACATGTTTTCCGTTGAACATAAATTCTTCACCCATAGCAACTCCTGCATATGGTGCTAAGAATTGAAGTGGTGCAGATTCAGATGCTGTAGCAGACACTACTATTGTGTAGTCCATAGCTCCGCCTTTTTCTAATGTACTAACAACTTGTGCAACTGTCGAACGCTTTTGTCCTATTGCAACGTATATACATATAACATCTTTACCTTTTTGGTTAAGTATTGTATCTATACATATAGATGTTTTACCTGTTTGTCTATCACCTATTACAAGCTCTCTTTGTCCTTTACCTATTGGTATCATGGCATCGATAGCTTTTATTCCTGTTTGTAGAGGCTCATGAACTGACTTTCTAGCCATTATTCCTGTAGCTTCTGATTCAACTGGTCTAAATTTATTAGTGTTTATAGGTCCTTTTCCATCAACTGGTTGCCCTAGTGAGTTTACAACTCTACCTATCATAGCATCACCAACTGGAACTTGAACTATATTACCAGTTCTCTTAACGATATCTCCTTCTTTTATTCCAGAGTCGTTACCTAATATAACTGCCCCAACCATGTCTTCTTCAAGGTTAAGAGCCATTCCGTATACTTCTCCTGGGAACTCTAATAATTCACCAGCCATAGCTTTATCTAATCCGTAAACACTAGCTATACCGTCCCCAACTTTTAAAACACTACCTGTATCTGTTAATTCAACTTTATTCTCATAATTTTTTATTTGCTCTTTAATTATAGAACTTATTTCTTCAGGTCTTAAGTTCATGGGTTCACCACCATTCTAAGATATTACTTGAGATAGTATATTTTTCATTCCTGCTAAACGAGTTTTAACAGTTCCGTCTATCTCTTCGTTTCCAAGTCTAACTAGAACTCCTCCTAGTATAGATTCATCAACGTTGTTTTCTAAAGTAACATTTTTGTTGTATTTTTTTGAAAGTTTTAACTCAAGTTCTTTAATTTCTTCTTGAGACATAGGTACTGCAGTTATTGCAGTTCCTTCTAACACATTTTCTTTTTCATTTAATAATGCTTTAAATGAGTTTTGAACAGCTTCTATAACTGAAACTCTATCTTTATCTATCATTATTTTTAAGAAATTGCTTAAATTTTCACTCAACTGATTTTGAAAAACCTTCTTTAATAAGTCTTTCTTTTCTCCTTTTCCTACAAGAGGAGATTTTAAAACATTGAAAAAATCTTCGTTAGATTTTAGTATGTTTACAACTGCTACTAATTCTTCATTTAAGCTAGCAGTTGTGTTAGTTTCTTCTCCTACTTGAAATAAGGCTTCAGCATATCTACTCGCGACTACATTCATCATTTAGCTTCGCCTACCTCTTTTATAAAGTTATCTATTAAATCCTTGTGCTTAGATTTATCTATATCTTTCTCAATAACTTTAGATGCTGCTAATAATGCTATATCAGATATATCGTTTTTGATTTCATTCATAGCTTTTTGTCTTTCTTGTTCTATATCTTTATTAGCTTTTTCTCTTATATTTTGTGCTTCATTTTTAGCATTAGCTATCATTTCAGATTCTTTTTGCTCTGCTCTTAATGTAGCTTGTTTTATTATTTCTTGACCTTCGTTTTTAGCTGAGATTATCTTTTCTTCATATTCTTTCTTTAAAGATAAACCTTCTGTCTTAGCAACTTCTCCTTGTGCTAAGTTTTCTCTGATGTCTTTTTCTCTAGCTTCGATTATTCCTAATACTGGTTTGAATAAAAGTTTCTTTAATATTACAAATACTAGGAATGTATTTATAAGCTGGAATATTAATTCATATGATATGCCTATAAGTGGCTTGAATTCCATATGTTATCCTCCTTCCTACTAATCACAATTCGTAAGTAGGAGATGGCTCTCCCCATCTCCTATTTACAAAATTTCTTAATATTCATTCATAATTTCCTTACATTAATGGATTAGCAAATAGAAGGATTATTGCTATAACTAGTCCGTATATTGCTGAAGACTCTGCTACTGCTGCTCCAAGTAACATTGTTTTTATTATATCACCTTGTGCTTCTGGTTGGTTTCCAACTGCTTCTGCACCTTTACCTGCTGCGAATCCTTGTCCTATTCCTGCTCCTATACCTGTTGCAACTGCGATACCTGCTCCTATAGCTGAAGCTGCTGCTATTATAGCTGTTTCCATAATTACTTCCTCCTTAGAAATTCTAATTTTTTAAAATTTTGATTATTTAATATTTTTTTATTCTGTTGCTGCACTTCCTACGAATACCATCGTTAACATTATGAATATAAATGACTGTAATAATCCAGCAAATATATCAAAATATAAGTGCAGTGGTACTGGTATTATTAACTGACCAAAAGGTATTGTAACACCTGGGATTAATGTTGATAGATATCCCAAGAAGTCATATAGTAAAGCCATTATAACGGCTCCACCAAGTATATTACCAAATGGACGGAAACTTAGTGAAACTGGTTTCGCTAATTCTCCTATTAAGTTAAGTGGTAATAACAGTGGGTTTGGCTCTAATAATCCTTTGAAGTATACTGGACCATTAAATTTAACACCTGCATAATAAATCATAACGAATGTTATTAATGACCATGCTAATGTAGTATCTAAATCTGTTGTAGGTGATCTAAATCCTAATAATCCTATTAAGTTAGAAACCGCAAAGAATAAAAATAAACTTCCTATGTACGGAACCACATTTGGCATTCTTTTTACAGTTTCCTTACCCATAGTATCTTCTACTAATTTAGCAAGCCCACCTATAGCAAATTCTAAGAATATTTGCAATTTACTTGTTGGAACTTTCTTTAGGTTTCTTGTCATTAAGTAAGAAGCTAAAGCAAGCCCTGCAAGTATTAACCAACTTGTTACTACGGTTTCACTTAATTTAAAGTTACCGAAAAATATAACCCATTTTGCTTGGCTCATACTTACGCCTCCTTTCTTTTGAGTTTGTCTATTAAGAATGTTTTTGTTAATATAACAAACTTAGGACTTAATAACCCTATTGCAACCCCTAATACATGTATGTATGGGGCTTTTACAGAGACAAATAGCACTACTCCTGTCACAGTCATCCTCAGCAAATATTGACCAGCTGAGTATATTTGAGCCTTAGAAACAGGCATAGTTACCGATTTTTCTATTGTTATAGCTAACAATCTAAAATTAAGTACAGCTATTATCGTACCAAATATCAACCCTAAAAGCATTTCTTTGCTAAATGTTGAAGTTATCAACAATAATATAATAGCTATAAGATCGTAAACTATAACTCCCTTTGTTACGTAGTTTATTTCATCTTGTAGTTTTGTATGCATATAATCACTTCCTTTTTGTGTATACTATTAAAGTTTTATAAACTCCCATAAATGCTCCACCAACTCCTAATAATAAAAATACTATCATAAATATTGGTTCTGTATTAAATTTGGAATCAAAAAACTTTCCTAAAAAGGTACACCCAAATATAGGAATTAATATCATCAACCCTACTTGACTTATCAAAGAAAGCATCTTAGCTATTTCCATGTATATCTTGTGTTTACTCATACATTAGATACCTCTCTATGAATAGTTTCTTATATATTCATTAAATTTACTTATGTACATGATTTATAAGACCCACTTTGAGCCCTTTATATAAAAAACCATATATCCTATATTACCACTTTTTCAGCAATTTTTAAACATTTTTTTATTAAATTTGATTTTTTTTGAATTCATTTGAAGTTTTGTGAAAGCACCAATTTAAGCCATTATAGGTATATAACTTGAATAAAATGTTTTCATAAATATATTATTCAAACTATACAATTTCTATCCCATTTAAATAATATTTAATATATATTTATAAAATTTTAATGGTTTTTGTATATTATTCTACCTATTCACTCATTTATGCATGTTTTAAGATTAATAATTAAATATTCTGATTCTCAATAACAATTTAAACCGACTAGCATAATATAGAAATTTCTTCATTTAAAGTTTTGTTATTTTTTTTAACTTCACCTCTTTAACAGATATCCTTTTCCTTACTCGTTATTAAAAAGGCATCTATAAATTTTATAGATACCTTTTCCATGTTGTCTTATTACTTTGTACCGTATAGTCTGTCTCCTGCATCTCCTAAACCTGGAACTATATAACCATGCTCATTTAATTTTTCATCTACTGATGCAACATATATATCTACATCTGGATGATATTTTTGAACTTCTGCTATACCTTCTGGAGCAGCAACTAAGTTAACTAATCTTATAAACTTAGCCCCTCTTGCTTTAAGTACATCTATAGCTGCAACTGCAGATCCACCCGTAGCAAGCATTGGATCTACAACTATCATTTCTCTTTCTTCTATATCTTGTGGTAATTTACAGTAGTATTCTACTGGTTGTAATGTTTCTGGATCTCTGTATAAGCCTACATGACCAACTTTTGCAGCTGGTGTTAAACTTATAAGTCCATCTACCATACCTAAACCTGCTCTTAGTATTGGTACTATTCCTAACTTTTTACCTGCTATAACCTTAGATGCAGTTTTTACTACTGGTGTTTCTATCTCCACCTCTTCTAATTGTAAGTCTCTTGTTATTTCATATCCCATTAACATACTTATTTCTGTTAAAAGTTGTCTGAAATCCTTTGACCCAGTGTTCTTATCTCTCATTAATGTTAACTTGTGTTGTATTAATGGATGATCTGTGATTATTACTTTACCCATTATGACTACCTCCTATTTGCTGTGCTTTTTTTCTATTTCTTTTATCATATCAACTCTTTTTGAGTGTCTACCGCCTTCAAATTCTGTATTTATCCATGCATCTACTATTTCTAAAGCTAATCCTCTTCCTAAAACTCTCTCGCCTAAAGATAACATGTTTGCATCATTATGAGCTTTAGACATCTTAGCTGAGAAAACATCAGATACTACAGCACATCTAATTCCTTTAACTTTATTAGCTGCTAAAGATATACCTATTCCTGTTCCACAGCAAATTATTCCATAATCAATCTCTTTATTTACTACTGAATTGGCAACTGTCTCCCCATATATAGGATAGTCCACTGATTCTAAGTCATTTTTTGGTCCAAAATCTACACACTCTATGCCTTTAGCTTCTAAGTGCTTTTTTATTTCTTCCTTAAGATTATATCCTCCATGATCACTACCTAGTCCTATTTTCATCTGCCTAGTCCTCCAATTTATATTATTATAATATATTTTAACCTACTTTTGCCATAAATTTATGCTTTTATTACTTTATATCCTGCCGATTTAAGTAATCTATTCATTATAGCTTGACCTACACCAGTCATTTCAAAGGATTCAGAATAAACTATATCTACATTTCTTTTATCCATTTCTCTTAGTACATCAAATAAATTGCTTCCTACTTCTTCTAAAGTATTCCCCAAAGAAATAACTTCTCCTTCATATACTTCTTTATTTTTTTCTACACACATCACTCCAGATTTAATACCATTTTCAGAGTTTTCACGTATGATTTGATTTATTTTATTGATAACATCTTTATCATTCCCTGACACTATGTATACGTCTGCATCAGGAGAATAATGTGTATACTTCATCCCAGGTGCTTTTGCTTTTTTATTATCTTCTTTTTTTAATAGAGAAGGATCGACCAAAACTTCTCCTAAAACTTCTTCTAGATCTTCTTTTGTTATACTTCCAGGTCTAAGTATCATAGGTACCTCACCTGTAAGGTCTAACACTGTAGATTCCAGTCCAAAATCACAATTTCCACCTAAAACAATACCACTAACTCTTCCATCCATTTCTTCTTTTACATGGTTACCTTTAGTTGGAGATGGTCTACCTGATATATTAGCAGATGGTGCTGCAATAGGTAGTCCTGATTGTTTTATAAGTTCTCTTGCTATTTTATGAGACGGCATCCTTATAGCTACCGTATCTAATCCTCCACTAGTCGTGTTAGGAACTATGTCCTTTTTATTAAGTATTATAGTTATTGGTCCTGGCCAAAACTTATCCATAACAATCTCGGCTTTATTACTTATATCTTTAGCCAGATCTCTAACTTCTTCTCTATCATATATATGTACTATAAGTGGATTATCGCTAGGTCTGCCTTTAGCTTCATATATTTTCTTTACGGCATTTTCATCTAGAGCATTTGCTCCTAGACCATATACTGTTTCAGTCGGGAATATTACAGTCTTCCCTTCTTTTAATAATTCTGCTTGTTTTTTTAATTCTTCTACATTTATGTTATTAACATCTATTTTACTTATTATTGTTTTCATCTTTTGTATGCCTACTTTCATTTTTAGCTTAAATACACTTTACAATTATTGTACCTACTAAAAAACCAATTATACAATGTAATGTCGTTGACTTTGGAAATATTTCTTCTAAAACTACATATATCATAGTTCCTGCAGCTAAAGAAAGAAAAATACCCATTAAAGAATTAAATACTATCCCAAAACAACCACCTAAAAAACTACCCACACCCATAGGAACTCCTGCTAACAGTGTAAATCCAATCACTTTTGGTATTTTAATTTTAGACCCCACTAAACTAAGTGCCATAGCTAATCCTTCTGGAATATTGTGAATTCCAATTATTATTGCTAAAGTTATACCAAAGGATTCCTCCGATATAAAAGACGATCCAATCGCTAACCCCTCCGGTAGATTGTGAAGTAATATACTAATAAAAACAAGATATCCAGATTTTAAGTCACTAGGTATATCGAGCTTATTTTTTATATACATGGTGATAAGTACACCAATTAATACAAATAAGGAAGTATATGCTATTCCCATTTCCTCCATTGACTCATTCATCAAATCGAAAACTACTACAGCTAACATTATGCCTCCAGATATCCCCATAAAAAAACTAAGATATTTGTCCACATTTTTCTTGAAAACTGCGGATATAACACCACCCATACCAGTTCCTATTACACCTGCTAAAAGTCCTATTAATGTTATTTTAAGTATCATATGCTCCTCCTTTAAATTTTATATACTAATGTATACTTAAAGAAGGAACATATTTATTCATGTTATATAAAAATCCCTAAATTAATAGGGATTAATAGAAGGATTAGATTTAATCAAATTATAGTGATGCCATTTTCTCAGTTTGATCTACAGTTATTAAAGCATCTATCATTTCATCTATATCTCCATCTAAGAATGAATCTAACTTATATAATGTTAAGTTTATTCTATGATCACTAACTCTTCCTTGAGGGAAGTTGTAAGTTCTTATTCTTTCAGATCTATCTCCAGTACCAACCTGACTCTTTCTTTCCGCTGCTATATCTTTGTTTTGCTCAGCTATAGCTTTATCATTAAGTCTTGCTACTAGTATTTTTAATGCTTGTTCTTTATTTTTTAACTGTGATTTACCATCCTGACAAGATACTACCTCTCCTGTAGGTATGTGAGTTATTCTTACCGCAGAGTCAGTAGTGTTAACACTTTGCCCACCATTTCCTGAAGAACGGAAAACATCTATTCTTAAGTCATTTGGGTTTATGTTTACTTCTACTGTTTCAACTTCTGGTAAAACTGCAACTGTTGCAGTAGATGTATGGATTCTTCCTCCTGATTCAGTAGATGGTATTCTTTGAACTCTATGAACTCCTGACTCATATTTAAGTCTTGAGTAAGCTCCCTTACCTTTTATTAAGAATGATACCTCTTTATATCCACCAACACCAGTATCACTTGCACTTAATAATTCCATTTTCCATCTTCTTCTTTCAGCGTATCTTGAATACATTCTGAATAGGTCCCCTGCGAATAGAGCTGCTTCATCTCCACCAGCTCCTCCTCTTATCTCAACGATTACGTTCTTTTCATCGTTAGGGTCCTTTGGTAATAATAATATCTTTAATTCCGCTTCTAGAGGTTCTACTTGCTCTTCTAACTCAGATAATTCCATCTTAGCTAGGTCTCTTAACTCTTCATCTGATTCTTCTTGTAGTATTTCCTTTGAATCAGCTATACTAGTTAAAACATTTTTATATTCTCTATACTTCATTACTATTGGCTCTAAGTCAGAATGTTCTTTCATGTACTTTTGCCAAGTTTTTTGATCATTTATTATTTCCGGATCACTTATTTTTTCTGTTAAATCTTTGTATTTATCTTCTAATACATCTAATTTTTTTAGCATCCTTTTTCACCTCGTTTATTGTAACATATCAATTTTTCATTATATCATAGTTTATAGCCTATAACAACTCTATCAATACCTTGTATATCCTTCTTTGTATATATATTTGTGTATCCATTAGCTTCCATAATTCGCTTTACATCTTCTGCTTGATCATGCCCAACTTCATATGCCAATATTCCATTTTCTTTAATATATCTTACTGATTGTTTGGTTATATCTCTATAGAAATCAAGTCCATCTTCTCCACCTTCTAAGGCATTGTATGGCTCATAATCTTTAACTTGCGTATGAAGTGTTTCTATGTACCTTTTAGGTATATATGGTGGATTTGAAACTATAACATCAAATTTAGTTTCTATATTTTCAATAGCTGAAAATAAATCTGATTTCTTAAATACGACCTTATCATCTACACCATTGTTTATTGCATTTATTTTTCCCACTTCTAAAGGTATATCCGATATATCTAAAGATACAACTTTAGATTTTTCTATATACTTAGCTAGACTTACAGTTATAGCCCCTGAACCTGTTCCTATATCCACTATATTAACTTCTTTATCCTTACAAAGTTCAATAATTTCTTCCACTAAAGGTTCTGTATCAGGTCTAGGTATTAAAACACCTTCTTTTACAAAGAAATCAAGTCCCATAAATTCTCTATTACCTACTATATAAGCTATCGGTCTTCCATTTATCCTTTCTGATATTAAACTTAAAAACATTTTATATTGTTCTTTAGTTAATTCTTTATTTAAGTTTAAATGGATATAAATTCTATCCACATCTCCAAGTACTTTTTGTAAAATAATTTCCGTGTCTAATCTTGGAGTGTCACTTATTTCTTTTAATTCCTCCATATACTTTATAAGTATGTCTCTTATTGTCATATTATCACCTTTATTTTTCTTCTATTACAGCTTTTAATGCTGTTAGTGCTACTTCTAATTGCTCATCATCAGGTTCTTTAGTTGTAAAGTTTTGTAAAAACATTCCTGGATATGCGACAATTTTAGTAAGACTATTATTATATTTCCCAAGAAATCTTATTATTTCATAAGATATTCCAGCAACCACAGGAATACATATTATTCTCATAACCACTCTTAATATGGGATTAGGCCATCCAAAGAAAGAGAATAGTATAATAGACGTAAACATAACTATAAATAAAAAGTTAGTCCCACACCTCGGGTGTAGTCTAGTAAATTTTCTAGCATTTTCTACTGTAAGCTCTTCTCCACTTTCATAGCAGTATATAGATTTATGCTCGGCACCATGATATTGAAATACCCTTTCTATATCTTTACTCTTAGATATTCCTACTATGTATATAAATAAAATAGCTATTCTAGCAAAGCCTTCTATTAGGTTTAATACGAAATCGCTTTGTATATATTTTGAAAACAAACCTCCTACTACAGTAGGAATTAGTACAAATAATCCTATTGATAAAATAATAGATATTATCATAGTCAAACCTATCATCACATCATTAGCTTTATCTTTAAATATACTCTTGAAAAACCTGTCAAAAGCATCCTCTTCTTCTTCATCTAAAAAAAATTCTGATGAGAAGTTTAAACTTTTAATACCTTCTACCATTGTCTCGATTAATACAAATGAACCTCTTAAAAATGGTATTTTATCTATATTCTTATCTTTTATCCAACTTTTTACTCTATTTTTCTTTACAACAATCTCCCCATTGCTTTTCCTCACTGCAACGGCTCTTTTTTCTTTAGACTGCATCATAACCCCTTCGATTACAGCCTGACCACCTACGGATTGCTTCTTCATTAATTCACCTCTTTATTTTATACTTTACTTATTTCTTTATTATAATATAAGAGTATGTATTAAAATAGACTTTTTATATTATAAAAGGGAGCATTCCTTGGTGATTAACATCATTTTAAGAAACTCCCTTTACTTTCAATTATTTTTTATCTTTATAAACCACATGACATTTTCTGCATCTAGCTTCATAAGTTTCAACAGCCCCTACTTGTATTATAGGGTCATCATATCTTGCAGGTTCTCCATTTATTAATCTTTGAGATCTATTAGCTGGCTGTCCACATACTGAACATATAGCTTGTATCTTATCAACAAATTCTGCAACAGCTAATAACTTTGGTGTTGGTCCAAAAGGCTCTCCTTTAAAGTCCATATCAAGACCAGCAGCAATAACTCTTATACCTTTATCTGCTAAGTTCATAGCTATTTCAACTATTTCTTCATCAAAGAACTGAACTTCATCAATTCCTACCACCTGAGTCTTATTATCTATATGATTATATATCTCTCTTGCATTACTTATAGGTATTGCATTTATACTGTCTCCATTATGTGAAACAACATCCTCTTTACTATATCTATTATCTATTTGAGGCTTAAATACTACTACATTTTGTTTTGCTATTTTAGCTCTTCTCAATCTTCTTATAAGCTCTTCACTTTTACCACTGTACATAGGTCCTATGACAACCTCTATATACCCGTGATTTACAGGTCTATACATATTTCGTACCCCCTATGATTGTTAGATTACATTAAAATAGGAGTTGGCTGCCCAACTCCATTTTTGTAAAGATTAGTCCATTTTGAATCTCTTCTTGAACTTGTCTATTCTTCCACCTGCTTCTATATTCTTTTGCTTTCCAGTATAGAAAGGATGGCACTCAGAACATATTTCTATTTTTATCTCGTCCTTAACAGAACCAGCTTTGAAAGTGTTCCCACAAGCACAACGTACTTCTACAGCTTCGTATTTTGGTTGTATATCTTTTTGCATCATATTCACCTCTTCTCAAATTTTATAAATTAACTATATTAATTTTTTCGTTTTGCATTATCAACTACACCATTATAACATAAGTTTTTTATTGGTACAAGCAGTTTTTCTTTAGATTAAATTCCTTTTATCGATTTGATAAACTCTTCATTATTCTTTGTTCTTTTTAATAATTCTATAACTTTATCTGTAACCTCTAATACAGAATTATTACTCATTTCTCTTCTTAATTTATATAAAGCTGACTTCTCTTCTTCTGTAAGTAATAGATCTTCTCTTCTTGTTCCTGACTTGTATATATCTACAGCTGGGAATATTCTCTTTTCAGCTAACTTTCTGTCTAAGTTAAGCTCCATATTTCCAGTTCCTTTGAATTCTTCAAATATTACATCATCCATTCTAGAACCTGTTTCTACTAAAGCAGTCGCAAGTATAGTTAACGAACCACCTTGTCTTATATTTCTAGCTGCACCAAAGAATTTCTTAGGCCCATGTAATGCTCCTGGATCAAGTCCTCCAGATAAAGTTCTTCCTGTTGGAGATATTGTTAAATTATAAGCTCTCGCAAGTCTAGTTATACTATCTAATAATATAACTACATCCTTTCCATGTTCAACTAGTCTTTGTGCTCTATTTAATACCATTTCAGCGACTTTAACATGGTGGCTAGATACTTGGTCAAATGTTGAGTATATAACATCTCCATTAATAGATTCTCTCATATCAGTAACTTCTTCTGGTCTTTCATCTATAAGAAGTACTATAAGTTCTACATTAGGATGATTTTTAGCTATACTATTTGCTACATTTTTTAATAAGCTTGTCTTACCTGCTTTAGGAGGTGCAACTATTAATCCTCTTTGACCCTTTCCTATCGGAGATATTAAATCTATTAATCTGGTAGCTATATCATGTTGATGTCTTTCTAATGTAAGTCTTTCTTCTGGGTATATTGGAGTTAATAATTCAAAGGCCTTTCTTTGTATCGCTGTTTCAGGCTTCTCGTCATTTATTTTTTGAACATATAAAAGAGCCCTGAACTTTTCTCCTGTTTTAGGGTGTCTAGTTATTCCTTTTATCTTATCTCCAGTTTTCATATTAAATCTTCTTATTTGAGAAGGCGATACATAAACATCTCCTTCTGTAGATAGGTAATTTGACCCTCTTAAGAATCCAAACCCATCTGGAAGTATTTCAAGAACTCCTACTACCTCATCATCTTTTGATGTATTAAATTCATCTATTATTTTAGATTCATCTACTACCTTTTGAGTATAGTATCCTTTATTATTTCTAGTATTGTTATTTTCTATATGATTTCTATGATTATTTTCCGTATTATTTCTATGATTTCTGTTTTCTGTATTACGATTATTTCTATTTTCTTCGTTTCTTTGTTGACTATTTCTCTCTTCTTTAACTTCTATTTGTTTAACTTTCTGTTCTTTCTCTACACTGTCTTTTTCTAAACTTTCTTTTATTATATCTATTAATTCATTCTTTTTATACTTACTTATAGACTTTATGCCTATTTCTTTTGCTATCTCTTTTAACTGAAGTAGAGTCTTGTCGTCTAATTCAGATACTTTTATGTTATCTATATTCAAAAGAATCCTCCTCATCTATATCTCTTTATTATATCTTCCATTTAATCTATGGGATTTAAAGGTGTGAAAAAGAAAAGATTTACTTATAATTAATTTTTATAATATCACTTATCTTCTATACTGGTCAACATACAAACATGGCTATATAATAATTATTCTATATATTATATATTATACTATTTTTTAAAACTTTAAACTATCTATGCATATTTATATTTCCTCGATAAAAAAATATAGGCTTATTTGGACAATAAAACCTATATTTATTATACTTCTATTCCATATTATATTTTTTCATTAAATCTATTAATATATCATTTTTATCTAAATTATGTATTGCATCAACAAACCTTATAGTCCCTGTTTTTGCTCTCATAACTACAGATTGCGTCTTAGCCTTATTGTTGCCTATTTGTATTACTCCCTTTAATAAATCACCTTCTGTAATTCCTGTAGCAGCAAAGAATAATTCATCTCCTTTTGCTAAGTCATCAATAGTTAAAACTTTTTGTAAGTCCTCATCAGAGAATCCCATTTCATGGCATCTTTCTCTCTCTTGTTCACTTAAAGGATATATTTGACCTTCCATATCTCCTCCCATACATTTTATGGCAGCAGCAGTTATTACACCTTCTGGTCCTCCACCTATTCCCATAAGCATATCTATTCCTGTTTCTTCGAAGCAAGTAGCTATAGCAGCTGCTACATCCCCATCTCCAAACATTTTTATTCTAGCTCCTAGTTTTCTTGCAGCTTCTATTATATCATTATGTCTTTCTCTATCTTGAACTATTATCGTCATTTGAGTTGTTTTTTTACCTAAAGCTTTAGCAACATTTTTTATATTCTCTTCATGAGATTTATTTAGGTCTATACTTCCCTTTGCCTTTGGTCCTACTATTATTTTTTTCATATAAGTATCTGGTGCATTTAATAAGCTTCCCTTAGCTCCCATGGCTATTACCGATATAGCATTTGGAAGTCCTTTAGCTATTAATGTAGTCCCATCTAATGGGTCAACTGCTATATCAACTTCCATACTCCCCTTAGTTCTCATACCAACTTTTTCACCAATATAAAGCATTGGTGCTTCATCTAGCTCACCTTCACCTATAACAACCTCACCATCTATTTTTATTGATTCAAAAGCTCTTCTCATAGCTTCTACTGCTGCTCCATCTGCTCCATTTTTATCTCCTTTACCCATGAATTTAGAAGATACTAATGCAGCTGATTCCGTTACCCTAACAAGTTCTAGTGCCAAATTTCTATCCATAATATACTCCATCTCCTTAGTTAGTTTTACTAAGAAAAATTATATATTATATTCGTTAATTAGTAAACATGTGTATCACTTTTTATTATATAGTGTATTATAATAATCCTATACACATTAGTATGTTATATTTTAAATATATTTTTCTTAATTTATCAGATAATAAATCAATATAATCATGTATTTTTAATATCTAAAAAAATTTTATAAATTAATATTCTATATAAAAATCTAATTAAATTTCTTTAAAATAAAAAACTAACCAAAAGGTTAGTTTCTTACATCATAGCTGCTAATAATCCAAATAGTGTCGTCATGCTAGTAGCAACAAGTACCACTACTACTGATATTGCTATAATTTTATTTTTTTTCTTTTGATCTTTTTTCGCCATTTATTCCACCTCAAATAAATTATTTATTATACTCTCTATAATTGAGTTAATGTACTCCACAAATTATTCTTTAAAATCTCTCTTCTATATACTTAGCTGCTATTATACCATATTTATAAGTATCTTTTAAAATTACTTTTTTGCTTCAATTATATCCATATTGTATTAATCATATTAAATATGCTTTTGATAGCTTAAAAAATCATTTTATATTCTTATATATGACTTTCCTTCCATTAATAATCAATCCTATATAAAAAGTCCTACTTAGCAAAAATAGGACTTTTTATATAGTTATATTACTAATAACCTATATTATTTAACTATAATCGTTTCTAACTCTTTAACTAATTCATCAAATTTATTTATTGTATTTTCTATAGGTTGTGTACTCGTTAAATCTACTCCTGCTTTTTTCAGAAGATTTGTAGGGGAATCTGAACTTCCTTTTTTTAGAAAACTAATATAATTATCTGAACCATTTTTTAAGATATCTTGTGCAAATGCAACACCTGCACTACATCCTGTAGCATACTTATATACATAAAAACTATTATAGAAGTGCGGTATTCTAGACCATCCTACTTTTGCTAATTGATCTAATTCATAATCTTTACCATAATATTTTTGAAGTAATTTTCCCCAAGTATCATCTAATACTAGTGTATTTACAACTTCTCCATTTTCCATCATCTCATGTATAATTTTTTCAAACTCAGCATACATAGTCTGAATAAATACTGTATCTTTTATTAAGTCTAAGTATTGAGTTATATAATATGCCTTTTCTTTATCATTTGTAGCATTCTTTATTAACACTTCATACAATAAAGCTTCATTAGTTGTTGATGCTACCTCATGAGTGAATATAGATGGATTTGAATTATAATAATTTTGATTTTTGGCACTCATATAAGAGTATACTCCATGCCCAAGTTCATGAGCTAATGTAGATACTGAACTTAAATTGCTTCCATAATTTAATAATATATATGGATGAGCATCATAAACAGATAAACAATATGCACCACTTACTTTTTCATCTTTCGAATATACATCAATCCATCTTTCATTAAAAGCTTTATATACTATATCACTATATTCTTTACCTAAAGGTGCTAATGCTGAATATATAATTCCTTGTGCTTTTTCATATCCTATACTATTATCAACACTATCTACTATCGGAACAAACATATCATAATAATATACTTTATCTAAATTAAGAGCCTTTTTTCTTAAGGATATATATTTATGCAAGCTAGATGTATTATCACTCACAGTTTCGATTAATCTATCATATACTTTGGTGTTTACCCCATCACTTTTTAAGTACATATCTAAAGAAGACTCATATCCTCTTTGAGTGGAATAAAATATATTCTTATTTACTTGTCCTACTAATAGCCCTGCTAAAGTATTTATATTGTCATTATAAGATACAAATTCATTTTGGTAAGCTGATTTTCTTTCATTTCTATCAAAAGATTCTAAAGCTTGACTATACTCAGATGGATTTAAATTTGTTTTTTTATCCATATTTCTAAAGAGTTCATATATATATCCTGGTAATGATGTTATTTTCGATACATCTGCAAGTATGTTTTCTGAAGTTTGATCTAGATAATAATCTTTAGAACTTCTTATGCTTGACAAATATCTATTATATTTACTTTTTATTTTCTTACTAGATGAGATTTCTTTAAATTCTTTATCTGATAATTTCAGAACCTCTAATTCTAAACCTGAACATACCATTCTATAGTCTCTATATACATTATCTAATTTTTCATCCATTGCTAAGTATTTATACGAATTTTTACTTATATCCTTTTTTAATTTTACATATCCTCCAAGCTTATTTAATTTTATATCTAATCTTTCTTTTATTTCTAGTGCAAAATCCAAATGAGTCTTAGACTTGGTAATTTTACCTGTATAATTTTTTAATTCCTTTATATCTTTTGTAAATTTTTTTAAATCTTTTTCCCATTCAGCATCATTTTTATATAATGCTTGTAGATTCCAACACATCTTATTATAGTCAATAGGTTTCTTATTTTCTTGTTTAGTCTCTTCTTGATTGTCTATTGCTATAATACTTTTATTATGCAAAAAATCATTACCATAAGATATTTCTGGCATAGCTCCTATACAAAAAACAGATATAGACAAAATCATAATTGCTTTATAATATATTTTATTGCTCATAAAAAGCCATCCTTTCAATAAAATCTACTTACTTATAGGATGGCTTTTTTGTTCCTTATTATTCAACTATTACCATTTTAAATATTTATACATAAACACTTTATCCACATACTTATCAACATATTAACAATCTATATTACGACAAATATTTAGTTTTTCCAATATTCTTATTCTATTGGAATTTTTTTAATTTTGACTTTTAACATACTTATTAACAATTATTTAATACTTATCAACAAGTTTTTGTAGGTTATTCACTTATATTGTTAATAAATACTTTTAGTTTATTTGTATACAATTTCATTGCATCAAAAAAATATTTTTTTATTTATTGTTTTACTTTGTCGAACTTTGTGTTTTCAATATATATAGGCTAATATTACTCAACTCTAAACTTATCCACATTTTAATAACATGTTATTAACAATATGTTGATAAGTTAATTTTTATATATCTTAGTAACTAATACTGTCATATCATCCTCTATAGTTTCACCTTGCATTTCAAGAGATTTGTCTAGTATTAAATTAGCTATCTCTTTTGGATTGGTAGTTTGCATATCTTTTATGAAGTATATTAACCAGTTATCACCCATATTGTTATTCTTACCAGCATCTAATATTCCATCAGATACCATAATTATATAATCACCATCTTTAACCTTTGTTGTCTTTCTATCTAAGTTTATATCACATAAAATCCCCACTGGTAATGATGATGAGGATATTAAATCTATATCTTTATTATCTCTCATTATATATGTAGGGCATGCCCCCATCTTTATAGTTTCTAGTATTCCTCTTTTTAAATCAACTATTCCTAAATCTAATGTAGAGAACATCTCATCTGACGATTTTAATAATAACATGTTATTAATTGTGTTGATAACTATTTCATCTTCAATTTTCGCATCCATCATTTTTTCTAATATATCTATAGTTATAGATGATTCTTCATATGCTTTTCGACCTTTACCCATTCCATCGCTTATGGCCATCATATATTTACTATCTCTTATCTCCATATGTGTATAATTATCCCCACATAATATATGTCCATCTTTTGACATTGATATCACTTCAGTTATAGCTTTATATTTTTGACTTCTACTAAAAGTTATTTTACATTCTTGACCTAAAGATCTACATCCAACCTTTTGAGCAGATACACTAGTTCCCATATAATCAGATATAATATTTGTTAGCTTTTTATCGCATAGACATCCATCTATGCAGTTATCTTTATTTATTACTATTTCAAAGTCATCATCACTCTTTGTTATATAATTTATCTTGTTTACTGAAATGCAGTTTCTTTCTAATTCATCTTTTAAATCATTTTCTTTCTCTAAGTCTAGCACAATATTATTTTCTAAATCATAGGATATAGACTTCATAGATTTTGATATACTTCTTATTTGGTTTGCTATTAATTTTCTACTTTCTGAAAATCTTACTGTCCAATTATAATCTACTAAAAATAACTTATAATAATTATTTATTGTTTTAATTACTCCCTCTGGAGTTATACATTCTTTTATAAAATCCTCTGGTACACTGTCTATTTTAAGTTCTCCTTCTTCCTCTATGCTTTGTAATATTTCATTCATAAGAGTATATGTATAATTAAATTTTAAGTCCCAGCATCTTCTTTTCATTCCACAGTTTTTACACTGATCAATATAAATCATATCTATTATACTTGCTATGTCCTTTTGATCTACAACTTTTTCTTTTTCTCTAATCTTATCAAAAGTATCTGCTATACTATCATAAGCTTTGCTCATATTTAATAGTCTATTATTAGTTAAGCTTTTCATTCTATCTATATAGTCATTAACTACTTCATTAGAGTTCACATTAACTCTTATCCTATTTTCTATTCTATCAAAAGCTTTCTTTGGTAATAATAATACTATTAAGCACCCTATTAACATATCCCTCATTTGTTGAATATCCAATCCAACACCTAGACTATAGCCATATATCATAAACCAAGATAATATATACCCTATTATACAAATATATTTGTTTAATTTGTTAAAAGCCCCACTTATTAGTCCCGATACAGAGAACACTCCCATATATATAGCACTAGTTATATCACTTATCATAAATGCTATTCCAACTATAACCCCAGAAGTAGCTCCCATAGCTGCACCTCCAATAATAGATGCCATAAGAATAAGTATTGTAGACAAGACTGTTTTTAAAGACACCCCTAAGATATACATATCTCCTATTCCCATAATACTTAAAGTAACTATTATACTTAAAGATATAATTTCTTCTACATTCATAGTTATTTTCTTATTAGAGTTACTCAGCAAATCAATACCATAAGAAAATATATATATTCCGATAAATACTATAGACGATTCCATAATTGCTATAAAAATATCATATACATATCTATTAGATAAAAGAGCTTGTCCAATAGATATAGGTAATATAATAAAAGTTCCCAAAAGAGCTATCTTCCAGGTTGAATTAACACCTTTAATTTTCTTGTTTATTGACATATATATAATTAAGCATAGGATATACTTCAAAATATAAGGCATAGTGTTTCCGGATAAGATTATTCCCAACAACGTTGCCATAAAAGCAGGAAGTCTATATTTTTCTATCTTAGATACATATATGAAAAATGCTAATCCCAGAGGTGCTATAGTATCCATCAAAATAGTCCTACTTAGCAAAAATGCCATTGATATAAATACAATTGTATTTAATTCCATATATCTATTAAATTTTCTATAATTAATTTTAATAGTTTTATCTTTTAATTTTACTGAACTCTTCTCCATAAAAAAATCCCCCTCTTTTGTTTATAATGAGATTGTAACAAAGAGGGGGGTAATGTTTTTGTCATAATGAGTTCTCTATAATAAAAACATTAAGACATATTTTTTGATTTTTGACAGATTAATCCTTCCAAATTATCGTATTCACTTACAATTATTTTTTGACTTTCTAGTTTTTCCATTATTTTATCTAGTATTTTTACACCAGCAGTTATAATATCTGCTCTTTTAGGCTGTAATCCTTTTAATCTTTTTTTATCATTTAGTGTCATATTCTTTAAACTTTGTAGAACTATATCTATATCTTTTTTGCATATTTCACTATTGTGTATTTTTTCCATAGAATAGACTTCTAATTCCTGGTTAATTGCTGATAAAGATGTTATAGTTCCGCCTATGCCTACAAGATAACTTATATTGCAACTTTTTATATACTCTAATGTATCTTTTAATGTATTTTCTATGAAAAATTCCATATCTTCAAATTCTTTGTTATCTATTGGATCTTTTTTTAAAAATTTTTCTGTCATCCTTAAGGCTCCTACATTTTCACTTTTAGCAAAACTTATTCCTTTTCGGTTTCCAATTATAAACTCTGTTGATCCTCCACCAATATCTATTACTAATATATTATCTTTTTCATTTAGACCTTCTAACACACCCTTAAATCCTAAATTTGACTCTTCTACGCCACTTATTATTTCTATATCTATGCCTGTTTTTTCTTTGGCTAAGTCTATAAATTCATTTTTATTCTTGCTATCTCTTAATGCAGAAGTTCCCATTGCATATATTTTTTCACAACCTTCTTCTTTACATATATCAGAGAATGTTTCTAGTGCTTTTATATTTCTATCTATCGCTTCTTTATTTATATATCCTTCTTTATCTACACCTTGTCCTATTCGTGTAGTATTTATAAATTTTTTTCTATTTTCTATCTTGCCATTTATATAATCAGCCACTAAAAGTCTCATTGAGTTTGTTCCAATATCAATTGCTCCTATCTTCATTGGTATATCTCCTTTTTCTTTTTTGTTCAATAATAAGGTACAACTAATTTTTTAACTATATATGTTAATTATCTCATATTTACATGCATTCATATACCTTAAATATTTATCATCTAAAAAGAAGGTAACTTAGTTACCTTCTTTTATATCAATATATATGATTTCCCCTGGCTTAACCATATTTAAGCGTTCTCTAGCCATAGTCTCTAGGTCGTTATTACTCTTTGCTTTTTCAGCCTCTTTTATTTCTAGCCTAGTCTCTTTTATTTGCTCATTGAGACTATAAATTTCTTCTTTATATTCATTATACTTTTTTAGTTGAAATATAAATCCACTCATCATGCCTACTATTATGACACCTAAAAATAATGTTAATACTATAAACTGGCTCGAAAATTTTTTTCTTAAGTTCATATTAACCTACACCTTTTTTCTTATTTTTATCTTACCTAATGTTTTTCTCTTTACTCCCCTATTTATAAGTACAATCATATTAGGTATATAAAATATCATATCAAATAAAAAGTGTAGTGTGTATATCATAACGTAATACAAATTCTTCAAAATACTGACTATGTACTTTGTGGTATTTTTGATTAATGCTGTTAAAATATATAATACTTTATTCATTATTGCTAAAACAAATTTGCTTATGGTGTTGTAATATAAAATAAAACCAATAAATAAGGCTAAAAAATGATAATATCTCAGTTCAAAAGATTCTATTGCATTTACGGTTATAAAAACTGTTATTGTAGTTAAAATCCAAAATAATGCATCAAAAACTAAAGAGCAGTATTTTATAAATTTAAAATTTGATTTTATAACTCTATAAATATCAAATAATACGCCTACAACTATCCCACCGTAAATAGTTGCAAAAAAATAACTAGCATCTTGAGTAAACGGAGTCATCTACTTAAACACCTTCTTAAAAAAGCTTTCTTGTGTTTTTCTTTCCTTGGAGTAAATTATAGCATTTATGGTTCCATCTACATTTATAACTTTCTCGTCTATGCTCAGCTTACTCATATCTAGGTTTTCACCTTCTATTACCATTTCACCTGCGCTTGTTTTAACTTCTACCTTTTTATCGCTAAAGGAGTAGATGTGCTCTACACCAGAAACAATTAAATTGCTCCTATCCTTTAAGGTTATATTATGTTCCATAGTATCCCCCCAGTAAATTTTCAATTAATACTACTATAAATATACTGAGGATATCCTATTTTTATTCTACTATTTCATACATTTCTTTTGCATCATTTTTTAATACATGCTCTCTTATTTCATTTATCTTTACCTTCATAACTTTTTCTCCAAAAGTTATTTCTAATAAATCCCCTACATTTACTTCTGATGAAGATTTTGCAACTTTCCCATTTATAGTAACTATCCCCTTATCACAAGCCTCTTTAGCTACTGTTCTTCTCTTTATTATTCTAGACACTTTTAAAAATTTATCTAATCTCATTATCTAAGTTCACTTCCTTAAAAAATTATATTTATATTAGTATATAGAAAAAGTGTGGTATAAAATTCCACACTTTTTAATTTAATAATTATCCATTTATTATATCTTTAAGACCTTTTCCAGCCTTGAATACTGGAGCTTTAGAAGCTGGTATTTCTATAACTTCTTCTGGGTTTCTTGGGTTTCTTCCTTGTCTAGCAGCTCTCTCTCTAGTTTCGAATGTTCCAAATCCTACTAATTGAACTTTTTCTCCACCTACTAATGCTTCTTCTACTGATTTCATAAAAGCGTTTAATGCTGCTTCTGCTTCCTTCTTAGTTAATTCACTCTTTTCTGCCATTTTTGCAACTAATTCAGCTTTATTCACGATACTTACCTCCTAAAAAATTTATATAATAATAGAATTCTTATTTTTAAATTCTAGTTTTTAGCTAAAATTATAACTTATTAGCTTTTGCTTCATTCCAAAGGTTGTCCATTTCTTCAAGGCTCATATCTTCTAATTTTTTGTTTAATTTTCTTGAGCCTTCCTCAACAAATTCAAATCTATTTATAAATTTTTGACTTGTAAGGTTTAATGCTTCTTCTGGATTTATACCTAAAAATCTGGATAAATTTACTATTGAGAATAATAAATCTCCTAGTTCTTCCTTTATGTATTTTATATTTCCTTGTTTGTGTTCGTCAAGTAATTCTTTATATTCTTCCTCAACTTTTTTTAATACATCATCAATATTATCCCAGTCAAATCCTACTAAAGCTGCTTTATATTGTATTTTTTCAGCCTTTGTAAGAGCAGGTAAATATTTAGGTATTCTTTTTAATCCTTCTGTTACGGTGTCTTCACCTTTTTCTTCTTTTTTTAACTCTTCCCATGTTTTATCAAATGTATTCATATCAATATCTTCATTTTTGAAAA
Organism: Romboutsia sp. D33t1_170424_H2; assembly: GCF_015669105.1. Classification (NCBI taxonomy): domain Bacteria; kingdom Bacillati; phylum Bacillota; class Clostridia; order Peptostreptococcales; family Peptostreptococcaceae; genus Romboutsia; species Romboutsia sp. D33t1_170424_H2. The sequence goes on from NZ_JADOZQ010000011.1 coordinate 38,326, forward strand.
CATGAGGATGTCTATGTATAAGTTTTTCGCATATACCAGCTACAACTTCTTTTAAATCAAATAATCCTTCTTCTTGTCCTATTTGACAGTGGAATATAACTTGTAAAAGGATATCTCCTAGCTCTTCTATCATTTCATCTATATCATCGTTATCTATAGCTTGACAAAGCTCGTACGCTTCTTCTATGACATATTTTTTTAATGATTCATGAGTCTGCTTTTTATCCCAGTCACAACCACCTGGACCTCTTAAAGTTTCCATTATTTGATATAAGTCATTTACTGTATTATACACTTTTTTAGAGCTTTTTGGTATATATAAACTCGTTAAATAATCGAATTTATTTTCCATTCTATCTAGCTCGAATAAAGGTACATATTTCTTACTTTCTAGATTTTTGACACCTGCACCACTTACTATACATACTTCTTGATCATAATCATAATACTCCATTAATTGTAACTTAATATTTGAAGCTATAAAGCTATCATATATTTGAGTTATTATCATTGCAGTATTTGTATCTATATAGGAATTTTGTATCTCAAATGCATCTATCAACTTAAATCCATCTGCAGGGTCTACTGCTAAGTAGTTAAACATAGCGTCTACAAAACTCATAGATGCAATTGTTTCTACTTCTATGCCCTTTTCTCTTGCCATAGATTCTATTATACCTACAGACTTTTCTGCAACTCTTGGATGCCCTGGGACAGCATATACTAAGTCCCCTTCTTTAGATGTTTCTATTATAAATTCTGAAATCTTTGTATATACGTCTTCAAAGTTTTCTTCTTTTTCATAAAAATAATCTAGAGAAGTATATTTTATAGATTCTTTTAGCTTGTCCACTGTTGGATGTTTCTCTGTTCGTAAGAATATCTTTTGAGCTGACTGTAAGGCTTCTAATGCTCCCTGACTAATTAAAGAATAATCTCCAGGGCCAAGTCCTACAATACTTATCTTACCCATAATACCACTCCTCTTAATTTATTTCAATTGTTAGTTATCTTATAAATATGTACTATCTAATTCATAAATATTATGTTCATGAATCTGCCTTTTTATTTAATTTTAAGGAAATTATGCCTAATTCTTATTAGTATTAGGCATAATTTTTTGACTATATTTAACAACAACTATAATTATTTTAACATATGATGTTCTATAGTAGTGTTTTTCTATTTCATAAGATTAAATTTTTTAAGTATTCTATAAAGTTTATCACCTTTTGGAATAGTTAATAATTCTTCTTTCTTAATTCCACCTATAAATATAAGTACTAATCCATAGATGACAGCACCTATACATATTGAGATTACAGTAGATAATGTATTACCTAATATTCCAAATAAGAATCCATAACTTAACTTAACAACTATAAACATACTTATAACTGTTATTAGTGGTTTTATAATAAATTCACTTGGTGAGAATTTTACTTTCATCACTTTTCTTATGTAAATGATTTCGATTAGCGCTGCTACTAGATATGCAGTAACTGTACCTAGAGCTGAACCTAATACATTTATTTCATATATACCTGTTAATGTATAACTTATTACTACCTTAAATAGCATACCCATTAATAAAGCTATTACAGGTACCATTGGTTTACCCATACCTTGAAGTATACCATTCATTGTTTGTATTAATCCTAAGAATATTATACATGGTGTAAGTACTAATAATATAGTTCCTACATATGCTGGCTCTTTAGGATATAATAAATGCATTATTGGACCTGCTAATGATGCAATACCAAATGCTGCTGGTAAAACTATTAGTAAAGTTACTTTTATAGCTGTCTTTGTATCTTTTCTTGCCTTAATTTTGTTGTTAACAGCATATGATTCTGATATAGATGGAACTAAACTCATACTCATAGATATCGTAACAACTGATGGTAAGTTGATTATAGACATAGCTAATCCTGTTAATTGCCCAAATAACGCTAATGCTTGACCAGGAGTATATCCTGCTTCTGTAAGTCTTCTAATAACTATTACATTATCTATCATATTTACTAAAGGCATAACAGATGCACCTATTGTTATAGGTATAGCTACTACTAGAAGATTTTTCATTATCCTAGCTACTGATTCGTCTTTGAAATGAGCGCTAGCTTCATTCTCATATTTACGTTGTTTTCTTTGTCCTAAATAAACTAGTATTAAATAACCTATAGATGCTACTGCACCTATTGTAGCCCCCATTATAGCCCCTGCAGCTCCTAGTTTTGGACCGTAATTATTCATTAGATAGTAAGCTAATCCTAACCCTAATATAACTCTGAAGAACTGCTCAAGGATTTGAGATATAGCTATCTTTGTCATTTCTCTTTTACCTTGGAAATATCCTCTATAAGATGACATCATTGGTACGAATAAAAGCGCTGGTGATATAGCCATCATAGCGTAGTATGCGCCTGGGTTTTCCATTATGTCATTTACTATGTAATCTGCTCCAAAGAAGAATATACAGAATGCCACTAAACCAGTTATAAATAAAACTGTATATGACACTTTAAATATTTTATGAGCACCCTTATGGTCTCCAATTGCGTTCTTTTCTGATACTAACTTTGCAAGTGCAGTTGGAAATCCTGCTGTTGCTAGTGTTAAAAATAAAGTGTAAACAGGATATGCAGCTTGATAATATCCCATCCCCTCTGCCCCAATTAGGTTTCCAAGAGGTATTCTGAAGAATGCCCCCATTATCTTTACAATTATACCTGCTAATCCAAGTATAAGGGCACCTTTTAAGAACGAGTCTTTGTTCTTGTTATTACTCATAACACGACCTCCATATTTTTTGTATAACAAACTTTAATATATCATATATTCAATAGTATGTTCAATATATTACTATAACTTTAAATAATTAGCTTTATTGATGAACCAAACGACTTTGTATCTTAATCTAAATCACTTTTTTATATATGTAAATCAATTGATATTACTTATACTTACAGTTTTTCAACATTTTAAAAATTTAATTTAATATTCCCTATAAAAAAGACCCAAATTTATTTGGGTCTTTGACTTTATATCTTTTACTGTACTTGCTTTCCTAAGAAGTTTGCTGCTATTTTTAATATTTTTTCTTCAGCTTCTGACATATCATCTGATTCTTTTGCTACTAGTGCTATTGATCCTATACAGTCACCTGATGAGCTTATTATAGGTATTATAATTTGTTTTTTATAATCCATGCTGTCATCTTTATGTAAAGGTATCAGCTTAGTATCCTTACTAGTTTTTGTTTCTCTATTTTCTATTAATTGTTCTAATTCATCACTTATACTTTTTTCTTTATATTCTTTTTTAGGTAATTTAGAAACAGCTATTATAGAATCTAAGTCTGTAACAACAACACCTAAACCAAGTGTTTCTCCTAAAGTTTCTGTGTATTCTTGAGAAAATTCATTTAACTCTCCAATTGGTGAGTATTTTTTTAGGATTACTTCTCCATCTTTAGCTGTGAATATTTCTAGAGGATCTCCTTCTCTTATTCTTAAAGTTTTTCTTATTTCTTTAGGAATAACAACCCTTCCTAAATCATCTATTCTTCTAACAATTCCTGTCGCTCTCATGTTTAGTTTATCCCTCCATAAATTACTTTAAGCTTATTTTTACCAATGATAAGAAAAATATACAAAAAAGACTATGCATAATTTGCATAGCCTTTATATTTATATTTTTATTTTGTCTAATACATCTTTATTTTTCTCTATTTTAGCTTCTTTTGTAAGTTTAGTTACTTGTTCAGTGAATTTTTCATTAAGTAATATAGTTTTTATTGAATCTTTTACATCATTATATGGAGTTTGTTCATTTACTTTATCTGTAACTTTTATTATATGGTACCCAAAGCTACTTTCTACTATGTCTGATATTTCACCTTGCTTAAGATTAAATGCTGCTTTTTCAAATTCAGGAACCATCATTCCTTTGCTAAAGTACCCTAAATCTCCACCTTGTGCTGCTGAACCTGGATCGTCAGAATTTTCTTTTGCAAGTTCTGAGAACTCTTCTCCTAATTTAGCTCTCTTAAGTAGATCTTCTGCTTTTTTCTTAGCTTCTTTTTTCTTTTCATCAGAAAGTGGCTTTCCATTTTTATCTTGTGTTGAAACTAATATATGTGATGCTTTAACTTCATCTTTGTAGTAGTCTTTTTTATGGTCTTCATAATACTTTTTCATTTCTTCATCAGATATTTTAATAGTCTTATCAAAATGTTCTTTATAATTTTGAACAGCTAAATCTTGTTCTTGTTGAGTTCTTAGGAACTCATCATTAGCTCCTATTTTTTCCATATCTTTCTTGTACTCTTTATCTGAATCTATATTTTTCTTTAATTCATTATATTTTTTGTCTACTTCTTCTTTAGTAGGTAGTAAATTATCTTTTTTTGCTTGTTCATATACTACTTCTACATTTATCATTTGGTCTAAGATATTTTCTTTAAACTTATCTCTATATTTAACGCCTTTTTCAACTTCTGTGTCCCATACATTTTTTCCATACATAGCCTCTACTGATTGCTTGTATAACGCTAGAGTTGTTTCGTATTCACTAACAGTTATCTTTTGACCATTAACTGTAGCTACCGTACCATCACCTTTAGGCGAGTTTGAGCAAGCTGTGACAGATAACCCTACCATCATAGCTACTGCAACTGACATTAGTTTTTTCATTTGAACACCTCATTTAATTTTATTTTATACTACACATCTTTTCTAATAGTTCTTCCAACTCAATCACTATATTATACCCTATTTTTTCACTTGTTTTGTATCTTGTTATTGGAGCAAGTATTATTTCATCTTTTAACTGTCTAACTTTTTCTATCTTTAGCTTTTTACACAATGTTTTTATATATGCTATTCTTAATAAACATTTAACAGATTTAGGTATATCAGAGAATCGATCCTCTAATTCCTCTTCTACTTCCTTCATATCTTCTTTATCTTCTATAGATGCAATTTTTTTATACATTTCTATTTTCATTAACTCATCACTTATATAACTATCTGGTATATAAGCATTTACACTTAAATCTATTTCTACATCTATTTCTTCGATAATAGCCTCACCTTTAACCTTTTTAATAGCTTCATTTAACATCTTGACGTATAAATCATATCCTATTACAGCCATATGCCCATGTTGCTGAGATCCAAGTATATTTCCTGCACCTCTTATTTCAAGGTCCCTCATAGCTATTTTAAACCCAGAACCAAATTCTGTAAACTCCCTTATAGCTTTAAGTCTTTTCTCTGCTACTTCACTTAATACTTTATCCTTTTCATACATTAGATAAGCATAGCCTTGTCTTGAACTTCTTCCTACCCTACCTCTTAACTGATAAAGTTGTGCAAGGCCCATCTTATCTGCATCATATACTATCATAGTGTTAGCATTAGATATGTCCATACCAGTTTCTATTATAGTTGTACAAACCAATACATTATAATCTTTATTTAAGAAACCTAATATTATATCTTCTAAAGCTTTAGAAGTCATTCTACCATGAGCTACGGCTACTTGAGCATCTGGTACTAAACGTTGTATCATACTAGCCATTTCTTCAATTCTTTCTACTCTATTATATACAAAGAATACTTGACCTCCTCTTGCTAGTTCTCTCTCTATTTCATCTTGTATAACACTTTCTTTTGCTTCTGTAACATAAGTTATTACAGGATGTCTTTCTTGAGGAGGCTCTTCTATAACACTCATATCTCTTATTCCACTTAGCGACATGTGTAGTGTTCTAGGTATAGGTGTTGCTGATAAAGTTAATACATCCACTGTTGATTTTATCTTTTTAAGAGCCTCTTTATGTCTTACTCCAAATCTCTGCTCTTCATCTATAACAACTAATCCTAAGTTAGGTAAGTTTATGTCCTTAGAAACTATTCTATGAGTACCTATAAGTACATCCACCAAACCTTTTTTAGCATCTTCAATTATTTGTTTTTGTTGCTTAGGAGTTTTAAATCTACTTAATACTTCTACTCTTATTGGGTAATTATCAAAACGCTCCCTAAAAGTATTATAATGCTGTTGAGCTAGTATTGTCGTTGGAACTAATACTGCAACCTGCTTTTGCTCCATACAAGCTTTAAAAATAGCTCTTATAGCTACCTCAGTTTTACCATACCCAACGTCTCCACAAACAAGTCTATCCATAACTTTATCTGATTCCATATCTTTTTTAGTATCTTCTATGGCTTTTAGTTGGTCATCTGTTTCTTGATGTGGGAATAATGATTCAAACTCTAGCTGCCAAGGAGTGTCTTCAGAGAATTTGTAACCTTTTACTTTTTCACGTTTAGCATATAGCTCTATAAGGTCTTTTGTCATATCCTCTATTTCTTTTTTAACCTTAGCTTTTGCCTTAGTCCACTCATTTGTTCCTAATTTATTAAGCTTTACCTTCTCTTCCTCTACCCCAATATACTTTTGGACTTTGTCCATTTGGTCTATTGGTACATATAAATTGTCTCCACCTTGATAGACTATCTTCATATAGTCTTTTTTTACGGCATTCACAGTTATTTGCTCTATTCCTGTGTATCTACCAACTCCATTATTCTCGTGTACAACATAATCTCCTACACTTAACTCTAAGAAAGATTCTATTTTTTTACCTTTTTTAGATTTTTTAGACTTAGATGACGATGTTCTTTTATGTACACCTATCATTTCATTATCAGTTATAACTGCATACTTTATAGATTTATACTCAAATCCACTACTTATACGAGCTGGTATTATTATTATTTGAGACGATTTTATCTCTATATCCCTACTTTCTGAGATAGTTGATTCAAGCCCTAAATCCAATAAATCTGAATTTAATTTCTTAGCTCTATCAAGAGTATTCGTAGCTAAAATTATTTTATATCCATTGTATTTTAATCTATTTAATTCTTCTACTAATATATCTACCTTAGCATTAAAAGTTGGTATTTCCCTAGCCTCAAAGTTTACAATTGATTTTATATTAAAATCATTTATAGGCCTTGGTAGTAAAGTGTTTATTACAAACTTTTTATTAGATGCAATAAATTCTAAATCTGAATAATGATATAAAAGTTTCCCTTGATTTTTAAGTGCCAATCCTCTTTCAAGATTTACCTTATAATTTTCTTTGAAAGTATGTATATAATTTTCACATCTTTCCTTAAGTCTGCTTATATCACTTATAAATACTATTGCATCTTCACTTAAATAATTAAAAATACTCTTATTTTCATCTGTATATATATAATCTATATAATTTTCTATTCCTTCAAAGTAAGTCTTATTAAATATCTTATCTATATTCTGTAAAACATCATCATCTGTATGCTTACTAACGTCTTTTTTCATTCTAGCCACAGATTCATCTATATTTTTAGGGTATATAAACTCTCTAGACGGAGTTATAGAAAATTCTTGTATCTTTTCAATAGATTTTTGCGTAAAAACATCAAAAGTTCGTATAGATTCTATTTCATCATCAAATAGTTCAATACGAATTGGATTTGTGTATTCTAGAGAGAATATATCTATTATTCCTCCCCTTATACTAAACTGACCAAAACCTTCTATCTTAGAAACTCTTTCATATCCTAACTCAACTAATCTCTCACTTAGTAATTCTACATTTAGAGTATCACCTATCTTATGCGTTGATATATTCTCTAAAAGAACATCTTTAGGTATATATTTTTTTAAAGCAGCTTCAATAGATGTTACCAAAATTATTTCCTCACCTTTAGCCAATTTTAGCAACACCTTTAATTTTCTAGCTTCTTCATTTCTATCCTTTGCATCTAAATGGTAGAAGTAAATATCTTGAAAACCTAAATACTCCACCTTATCCTTAATATAAAAGTTTAAATCATCATATACTTTTTTAGCCTCTAAATCACTACTTGTTATAATTATCATTTGTCTAGATAAGTCCTTGTATAGTGAATATGCAATATGAGGTTTTTGTACAGGTAAAAGCCCATTAATAAGTAATGAGCCTTTGTTTTTCTGTATAGAGTTTATAACTTCTTTATATTCTTTGGAATTTTGCAAAGGGTATACAAATACATCATTCATATTAATTCCCCCTCACTATCCATTATATTTGTTCATAGATAAATCTATATCTTCCTTTATTATAGTCTCAACAGCATGATATGCTTTTTCAAGACCTCTTTCTAAATCATCAACTTCTTCTTTTCTAAATCTTGAAAGAACGAAATCTGCTAAATCTTGGCCTGGCATAGGCTTAGATACTCCAACTCTAACCCTTGGAAATTCTGTTGAACCTAAACACTTAACGATCGATCTCATACCATTATGAGTTCCACCACTACCTTTTTTTCTTATTCTTAGTTTACCCACATCTAAGTCAATATCATCATATATTACTATTATATTGCTCAAATCTACCTTATAGTATTTATATATATCTATTAAAGTTTCACCACTTAAATTCATGTATGTTTGTGGCTTAACTAATAGAACTTTTTCAGAACCTATTCTTCCTTCTCCTATTAAGGCCTTATGCTTTATTTTCGTCACTGATATGTTATATTCCTTTGCAAGAATATCTATAACATCAAAACCAACATTGTGTCTAGTTTTTTCATATTTCTTGCCTGGATTACCTAACCCTACTACTACGTACATATTTTGTCCTCCTCTATTTACTTATTATGCCAAAATATAAATTTAATATATCATAATTTGTTATTATTATTGTTATTGTTGCTAAAGATATAAATGGTGCAAATGGTATTTTCCTCTCCTTATTACTTTTATACAAAAGTATATATATCGAATACGGACAAGCTAAAATAAATGATAAGGCGATTAAATACATTGAATAGTTATGCCCTAATACAAAACAACATAAGCAGTATACGCCTATGTCTCCTTGTCCTAATGATTTTGTTGTTGTGGCTAATATATATGGTACAATAAGTCCTATTAATAGTGCAATGATATGGCTCATTGTGTTAACATCATACTTTATTGTAATTAGAAAAATTCCACCTTGAATTATTATACCACTAAGTACAGTTATATCATATATATATGTAGTATGATAATCTATTATTGATATAACTATTATAAATGGTATTAGCGATAAGTACTTTATTGACTCTGCGTTTACTCCATATTTGTAGTAGATTAAAGACATTGATAACAGATTTAATGTGTAAATTATTATTGTATTTAGCTTATTTTGATTAAGTTCATCACATATTTTATATATTTTTTTATTGCATATATATGATGTTATTATTGAAATTAATACTATATATATCATAATCTAAACATAGTAATAGGGTCAATTTAATTATTGACCCTATTTATATTATCTAATCATAAAAACAAACTCATATACCAATCTATTATAGATGTTCCACATAGAACATTAATTAATGTTCCTATGGATATAAATGGTCCATAAGGTATCATTGAATTATATTCTTTGTTTTTTATCTTGCTATATATTATAGTACAAACTCCGTAAATTGCTCCTACATATACACTTAATAATACTGTTAGTAGTCCATATTTCATTCCTAAAAATAGTCCTACCATACCAAAAAGTTTGATGTCTCCCCCACCCATTACTTCTTTTTTTACTAATAGCTCTATCAGGTATATTAGTACTAGTGTACCTCCTCCACAGATTAGCCCTCCTAGTAAACTTTCTTTTAACCCGATTCCTTGTCCTAGGATATTAAAAGCTAGAGCTCCTATACTACCGAAAATTATTAATCCATCGGGTATTATATAGTGATCTATATCTATGAAGGTTATTATTACTAATAGTGATACTAATAACAAGTAGTATAGTGTTATAGTGTTTAGTCCGTATACTTTATATACTAATACAAACAATATACCTGTTAGAAGTTCTACTAATGCATATCTTGGCGGTATCTTTTGTTTGCAGTATCTGCATTTTCCTCCTAGAAAAGTCCAGCTAAGTACAGGGACTAAATCTAATGGCCTTAGTCGTGTTTTGCAATTGTAGCAATGTGATGGGGGATTTGATATTGATTGTTTATTTGGTATTCTGTATATACATACGTTAAAGAAGCTGCCAAATATTATTCCAAATATAAAAAAATATATATAATACATTCCCATCTGTCAATTTATCTCCTTGTTTAATTTTTTATCATATTATAAATAGTTTACATATCCTGAGTCACATTTAAATTTTAGTATCAAGTTTATATCATCTATAAAAAATTTTACTTTTTCTCATTATATTTTCCAATTTTATCTATATATTTTTGTATTAAACTGTTTATATTTAGTTGCTTGATTAATAATTAATCCCTCCAACTAATCTAGATGTGTATTCGTAGTCAGAGCACTTACTTAATACACTATCTCTTGATATTTTTCCTTCTCTGTATAAATTCACCAACCCTTGATCCATAGATTGCATACCTAACTTAGAGCTTGTTTGTATAATATTTTGTATTTGATATGTTTTATTTTCTCTTACTAAGTTTCTTATTGCTGGTGTGGCTACCATAACTTCTAATGCTGCGACTCTATTTGTTCCATCTATAGTTTTTATTAATTGCTGTGATATAATCCCTTCACATACTGTTGATAATTGAGTTCTAATTTGCTGTTGCTGTTCCGGTGGGAACATATCAACTATTCTATCTATTGTCTTAGCCGAGCCTACTGTATGTAAAGTTGAGAAAACTAGATGTCCTGTTTCTGCAGCAGTTAAAGCTATTGAAACAGTTTCAGGATCTCTCATTTCTCCCACTAAAATAACATCTGGGTCTTGTCTAAGCGCTGATCTAAGTGCTGAATTAAAGTTTTCTGTATCGCTACCTATTTCTCTTTGATTTACTATTCCTTTTTTATGATGATGAACATATTCTATAGGATCTTCTAGCGTTATTATATGTCTCTCTTGAGTTGAGTTTATTGTGTCTATTAAACTAGCTAAAGTTGTGCTTTTACCGCTTCCTGTTGGTCCCGTTACGAGTACTAACCCTTTACTCTTTTCTGTAAAACTAGCTATAATATCAGGTAATCCTAAGGTTTTAAATGACGGTATTTTAGATGTTATAGTCCTTACAGCTATTGCATATTTACCTTTTTGCTTATATGCATTTATTCTAAATCTATCCCCACTTTTAAAAGATACGGATAGATCCACTTCTCCGTGTTCTTCTAGAATTTTAAATTTTTTATTTCCTGCTATTTCCCTGGCCATAATTTCAGTGTCTTTTTCAGTTAAACTTTCTTCATTTAACTTTACGAAGCTTCCTTTTATCCTAGCTATCGGAGGAGTATCTACTGTTATATGTACATCTGATGCTCCTAACTCTACTGCCATTTCTAATAAATTAAATATATTCATAATTTTCTCCTCATATATTATAGTTTTTAAATATACTGCTATAGTAAACTTATATAATTAAATTGCATCTTATAAAATTTAAGATGCAATTTGAATGTTGTATATTAAATTTTTAATTTTAGTGTATCTTGAAATAGATTATACTTTTCTGGCTTTTTAGTATTGAGGGTTATCTGTGTCTAACCTAAGGATATCTTTTTCTGATCTATAGACTATAAATTGGATATTAGCTGAAATATCTCCTCTAGCTTTAGATTAAATTCTTCAAAAACTTTTAAGGCTTCTTTAACTTCGTTATTTCTGTATCTGTTAATACAAGGTCTAGTAACTCCTGACCTTGATCTTCAACTTCTCTCATTACTTCAGAAATTATTTAAGCTAATATATATAGTCAATGTCCTAAATCTTTTTTTAGCTTAATTTTACCTGAATCACTTATTTTACCTTAAATTCCATATTAAACTTTATCAAATATTCTTTTATCCATTTTAATTGCGACAAAATAAAAGGATACCTATATAGGTATCCTTTATCTATTTGACTAGAATAACTTACTAACTGACTCGTTAGCAAATATTTTCTTTATAGCATCTCCAAATAATGGAGCAACTGTTTCTATTTGTACTTTATCTATTTTCTTTTCTTCTGGAAGTTGTATAGTATCTAAAACTATTAATTCTTTTATTGCAGAGTTTTCTATTCTTTCCATAGCTGGTCCTGATAATACTCCATGAGTACAGCAAGCATATACATCTTTAACACCAAATTCTTTTAAAGCATTTGCTGCATTTGTTATAGTTCCCGCTGTATCTATCATATCATCTAATAATATAACATTCTTACCTTGCACATCACCTATTATGTTCATTACTTCACATACGTTAGCTTTAGGTCTTCTCTTGTCTATTATAGCTATTGGAACATCTCCGTTTAAATTGTTAGCAAAGTTTCTTGATCTTGTTACACTTCCTAAATCAGGTGAAACTACTACTAAATCTTCTATATTCTTTTTGTTGAAGTAATCAGCTAATATGCTTCCTCCTTGTAAATGATCTAGTGGTATATCGAAGTAACCTTGTATTTGTGCAGCATGTAAGTCCATAGTTAATACTCTGTCTGCACCTGCTGCTGTTATTAAGTTTGCAACTAATTTAGCTGTGATTGGATCTCTTGCCTTAGCTTTTCTGTCTTGTCTTGCATATCCATAGTAAGGTATAACTGCAGTTATTCTTCCTGCTGATGCTCTTCTTAATGCATCTATTATTATTAATAATTCCATTAAGTTGTCATTAACTGGACTATTAGTTGATTGAACTACGAAAACATCACAACCTCTTACTGTTTCATTTATGTTTACGCTTATTTCACCATCACTGAATGTACTTACTTGGCAGTCACATAATTCTACACCTATATGATCTGCTATTTTCTTAGCTAATTCATTAGATGCATTTCCTGCTATTATTTTTATTTCGCTTCCGCTAGTGTTCATGTAAATCCTCCCAAAATTTTTGAAACTTTGTTTAATTTATTTAAAATCTAGGCTTTTGCCTAAAAAAATAATAAGCTGTTTAGTTGCTATTTTTTATCCTTTTGATCTTTCTTCTCTACCCAACCTTCTTTGTTCACTTGTCTTTGTCTCGCTACTGCAAGCGCCCCTTGTGGAACATTGTCTGTTATAGTTGAACCTGTTGCTATATACCCTTTTTCTTCTACAGTTACTGGTGCTACTAGATTAGAGTTAGAACCTATGAATGCTCCATCTTTTACTATAGATTTTGCTTTATTTTTACCATCATAGTTTACAAATACTACTCCACATCCTATGTTTACACCTTTTCCAACATAAGCGTCTCCAATATATGCTAGGTGAGATGCTTTAGAATTATCTTCTATTGTAGCATTCTTAACTTCTACGAAGTCTCCTATCTTTACATTGTTCCCTATGTTACTCTTAGGTCTTAAATATGCATATGGTCCTACTGTAGTGTTTTCTCCTACTACACTATCAACTATAGTTGAATTTTTCACCTCTGTATAATCGCCAATTTCTGAATTTGTTATACTACAATTCATTCCAATTATACAACTTGAACCTATTTTTGTACTTCCCATTAACATAGTTCCTGGATATATTACTGTATCATTTCCTATTTCAACTCCAGCTTCTATATATGTTGAATTAGTATCTATGATTGTTACTCCATTTACCATGTGAGATTCATTTATTCTTTGTCTCATTATTTGTTCTGCTCTAGATAACTCTACTCTTGAGTTTACACCCATTAGTTCTTCTATTGTAGAACCGTTGAAAGCTCCTACTTTAAGACCCTTATTTCTCATTATTTGTATAGTATCTGTTAGGTAGTACTCTCCTTGTGCATTGTTGTTATCTAATAAATCTAAAGATTCTCTTAAACTCTTTCCATTGAAGCAGTATATTCCTGAGTTTATCTCTTTAGCTAACTTTTCTTCTTCTGAAGCATCTTTTTGCTCTACTATTTTTAGTAAATCTGAATTTTCATCTCTGATTATTCTTCCATACCCCGTTGGATTGTCTACTACTGTTGTAAGCACTGTTGTGTGATACTCATTTTCTATGTGATAATCGAATAGTTTTTTAAGTGTTTCTTCTTTTACTAAAGGTGTGTCTCCGCATAATACTACGATTATATCTTCATCATTTATGTATTCTTTAGCCATCATGACAGCATGACCAGTACCTAATTGCTCCGTTTGCATTGCTATCATTGTATGTTCTGGTAGTTTTGATTTTACTACTTCACTTTCGTGGCCTAATATTGCTACTATATCGTTAACCCCTGAATTTTTACATACATCTATTACGTGGTTAACCATTTCTTTTCCACATACTTTATGAATTACTTTTGGGAATTTAGACTTCATTCTCGTTCCTTTTCCTGCTGCAAGGATTATAGATTTAAAGTTCATTTCTCCACTCCATTCTTTATAACTATTTTATCTATGTTATTATATTATGTATATAATATAGTTTGTATACAATACTTTGTTACTACTAATTAATATAACACCTTTTGTCAAAAAAGTATACATTTAAACAAAAATTTTAAATATAAAAAAGAGTCGAATAGTTCGACTCTTTATAATAAACAATAAAAAAATTCTATTTAATTATTCAGCTGCAACTTCTAATTGAGCAACTGCTTCATGATATGCATTTAGTACTGCATCTTCTAATACTTGTCTCATCTCTGCGTTTATTGGATGAGCTATATCTCTAAAATTACCTTCCCCTATTTTTCTACTTGGCATAGCGATGAATAAACCATTATGTCCTTCTATAACCTTTATATCATGTACAACAAATAAGTTGTTAAAAGTTATAGACACTATACACTTCATTTTTCCTTCGTCAGTTATTTTTCTTATTCTTACGTCAGTTATCTTCATCCTTTTATATCCCCCTTTTGAATTTGACAAATTAATGTATTTATAAATTTTATATATATATTTACTTATAGTTTAGTATTCTATTAAATATTTGAATATCCTTTTTTATTTTTTGAAAATTTATGGTTTTTGTAAATTTATTTTTTACCTAATCTTCTATTATTTCTTCTATGTCACAATCCCCTTCGACAAATTCTTTCTGATATTCATCTTTAAATGTCTTTAAATTTGGTTCTACTATTATATTATCTCCATTTACATCTAATTGAATTAAAGATATATAATCTTTTACCATTTTGTCTTCTGGCTTCATTGTAGATATAAATACTCCCGTTCCTATAACTTCCGCTCCAAACTCCCTCATAAGATCTGTCATACCTTTGATTGTACCTCCACCTCTCATGAAGTCATCTATTAATATAACTTTGCTATTCGGCTTAACTGCTCTTCTTGGTAAACTCATACTTTCCACTTTAGAAGTATTTCCACTAACATAAGTCATACTTAGTGTAGGTCCTTCTGATACTTTTATATCTTTTCTTATTATAACAAGTGGTAAATTCATTGCTTTAGCTGTCATAAGAGCCATTGGAATTCCTTTAGTTTCCATTGTCACTACGCAATCAGCTTCTGCATAATCTATATTTGATGCAAATATTTTACCTATTTTTGATGCTATAGTAGGATCATATATTAAGTCTATTAAATATAAAAATCCTCCTGATAATACTCTAGATTCGTCACTTATTTTTTGACATAATTCCATTAAAAATTCTTCATTTTCTGCTTTTGATGTCTTTGGTATATATTTTACTCCACCAGCTGCTCCTGATATTGTTATTACTTTCCCTAGTTCTAATTTTTCAAAGACATTTTTTACTACTATTAAATCTTCACTTATTGTAGATTTAGCAGCATTAAATTTATTTGTAAAATAGCCTAATGTAAATATCTTATTTGGATTGTCCGATAATATCTTTACTATGGCACCAATTCTTTCCGTTCTTTTAAATTTCATGCATTTAACCTCCTACGATTGCAGCTTCTTCTATATAAACTAAATAATGCATAACCATGTTTATTATGATATAATAATGGTTATGTTTTAAGCAATTTTTTAATATATTGTATATGTAATATAGTATATGTATATTAATCATTAAATATTGAACATTATACTATTATACCACAAACATAGTTCATATTGTAGGGCTTAATTAAAAGAAAGGTGGTTTTCTTATGAAGATACATTTCATTGGAATCGGTGGCATAAGCATGAGTGCTTTAGCTGAAATATGCCTTAATAAAGGATATAAAGTTTCTGGTTCAGATTCAAACGAATCTTACTTATTAGATAAACTTAGATCTCAAGGCGCTAATATATTTATAGGACATGAAAAAGAACATTTGACAGATGATGTAGATATGGTTGTTTACACTGCGGCAGTTCATGATGATAATGCTGAGCTTATTGCAGCTAGAGAAAAGAATAAACTTGTTGTAAACAGAGCTACTTTCTTAGGTCAAATAATGAGAGAGTACAAAAATTCTATAGCAATTTCTGGTACTCATGGTAAAACTTCAACTACTTCTATGTTATCTACTATATTCCAATATGCGGATTTAGATCCAACTATATTAGTTGGTGGAAATTTAAGTAGTATAGGTGGTAATGTTAAAATAGGTAACTCTGATCATTTCATAACAGAGGCATGTGAATATGTTGATAGTTTCCTAAACTTTAACCCTAAGATATCAACAGTTTTAAATATAGAGGAAGACCATTTAGATTACTTCTCAGGCTTAGATGAAATAAAAGCATCTTTTAATAAATTTGGTAAATTACTTCCTAAAGATGGTTATTTCATAATAAATGGAGATGACGAAAATACAAATGATATATTACACGACGTAAAAGCTACTGTTATAAAATACGGTACAAATTTAGATAATGATGCTTTAATTAAAAATATAAGCTTCAATGAAAAAGGTCATGGTATATTCGAGATAGAATTGAATGGTAAAAATTTAGGTGTATTTGAACTTTCTGTTCCAGGACTTCATAACATCTACAATGCTACTGCTGCTATATTAGTTGCTTATGTTTCTAATATAGAATTAGAGCTTATAAGAGAAAATATAAAATCTTATTCTGGTGTTGGAAGAAGATTTGAGGTTAAGGGTAAATATAATGATGCATTAATAATTGATGATTATGCTCATCACCCTACTGAATTAAAGGCTACTTTATCTGCTGCTAAAAAGATGAAGAAGTCTAAGTTATGGTGTATATTCCAACCTCATACTTACACTAGAACTAAGTCTCTTTTAAATGAATTTGCTGAAGCATTTTATTCTGCTGATAAAGTTATTATAACTGACATATACGCTGCCAGAGAAAATGATCCAGGAGATATTCATTCTAAAGATTTAGTTGAAAAGTTATATCAAAACCATGTTGATGTTGCTTATATAAGTAAGTTTGAAGATATAGTTGACTATCTTCGTGATAATGTCTCTTCTAATGATTTAGTAATAACTGCTGGTGCAGGACCTATATACAAGGTAGCTGAAGAATTAGTTGAAAATTAATAAACAAAAAGGATATACTAGCTAGTATATCCTTTTTGTTTATTAAAATACTTATTCCTCTAATTTAAATATGTCTTTTACAAGATAATCATATAATCCAGTGTGGACTTCATAATATGCTTGAATTTTATTCTTTCCTTCACCCTGTGTTATTTTTACATAATCTTTACCCATTGTTTCTACTTTCGCATCATAGTTCTCGCCTTGAATGTTTATAGTAAAGTTGTACTTACTTCTTTCTTTACTCTTTTCTGGCTGAACTTTGCCAACCATTCTCTTTTGAACCATTTTAAGTGCTAGGTCTTTAAAATTCCAGCCAAATATTTTCTTAGTTTCATCTTTATAAGTTATTTTTACAGTATCCCAACTCTTATACTGCTTTATAAAGTCAAATGACAAATATATACTCTCACTTAAAAGCTTACTAAGTTCTTTTTTTGTAGCAACCGGAACTTTATAGTACTCTTCTTTGCTGACAGTGTATACCCTAAAGTAATTCAAGTCTGTTGAAAATCTAATTCCATCATCTGAGTTACCATTGTATATAGGAGTGTATGATTGTGGCTTTCTTATTTTTGTAAATTCTGTAAATAACACAGTTATATTATCCCAATAATCCTTTTCTATTCTAACACTTTCTACTTTTGAATCTGATAAGTATATTTTACTTTTAGAGCTCAATTGTTTTATTAATGATCTTGTGTCATCTTCTAATGCCTCTGTCGTTTGTTGTCCTGGTTCTTTGTCTTTTGTATCTTTGAACAAGGTAAATCCTAAGAAATAGCATACAAAGAATAACACTACAGTAAGAGCTACTAAAACCTTTTTTTTGATTTTTTTCTTCTTAGCCATCTTCACGCCTCCTTTATCCATATAATCATAAGATAATTATATTACTTTTATGTAGTTTTTGTAAGACATAATTACTTATTATACTTATTTCCAGGGAAATTACTACACCCTTCTACACAAATACTTGTACATTTTTTAAATTTTATACATTTTTCTCTTATCTTTTAACATAAAAATAGTATCTAAAAGCAATTTAGATACTATTTTCTAATTAGTTTTTAATTTTTAATTTATGCTTCTTTTATTAACTCAGTTACCATTTTAGCAGAATTTTCTATATCCTTTATAGCTATATATTCTTCTAATGTATGAGCATTTTTCATACCTATACCTAGGTTAACTGCTTTTATTCCATTTTTATTTAATATATTAGTGTCACTACCTCCACCTGTAGATGTTGTGTGACCTTCTACATTCATATTAGCAAAAGCTTTTTTAGCTAGCACTACTATTTCATCATCTTCAGATATATTAAATGGTGCATAAGCTCTTGTAGTTTCTATTTCTATTTTAGCTCCAAATTCTTTAGCTGCTTTTTTAAATACATCTACCATATGGTTTGTTTGAGCATCTAACTTTTCTTCGCTTAAGCTTCTAGCTTCTGCTGCTATTTCTAATTCTGGCATAACTATATTTGTTGCTATTCCACCATTTATTATACCTATATTAGCAGTAGTTTCTTCATCTATTCTTAATAAATTCATATTTTCTATAGCTCTTGCTGCAACCATTACTGAACTTACTCCATTTTCTGGTTCAAGACCTGCATGAGCTGGTTTTCCTATTATTTTGACCTTTATAGCATCTTGTGCTGGCGCTTGAATTATTATTTCTCCTGGAGCTCCACCACTATCTAAAACAAATGCATAATCTGCATTTACTTTAGAATAATCTAAGTACTTAGCACCATATAATCCGCCTTCTTCCCATATTGAGAATACAACTTGTATATCCGCATGTTGGATATCATTTTCCTTAACTGTTCTTAATGCTTCTAATATAGCAGCTATACCAGCTTTATCATCAGACCCTAGTACTGTTGTTCCATCACTTTTTATTATACCATTAGCTTCATCTATTATAGGCTTTACTCCTATACCAGGACTAACTGTATCCATATGTGAAGTGAAAAGTAATGTTTTACCCTCTCTATTTCCTTTTAATGTAGCAATTACATTTCCTGTTTCTCCACCAGCTTTTACACCAGCACCATCTATCACAACTTCTAAACCTATTTCTTTTAGTTTTTCAACTAAAACTTCAGCTATTTTACCTTCTTTTGAAGATGGACTGTCGATTTGAACTAGCTCTAAAAATTCATTGATTAGTCTTTGATTATTTATCATATATTCTCCTCCAGTTATACTTGGTCTACCTATAATTTTAGAGCATTACCAAAAATTTATCAATATCTGAGGTAATTTATTCTATTTTATTATTTTTCTACTTCTTGAATCTATCATACATAACCAATATCCTAAGCTATCATTTCTTGTGTCACAAGGTTGATATTCTCTAAACCCTGTATGACCTTTATCTGGTTGTTCTGTTTTATTCCCTGGAACTGCGTATATATAATTTTTTCTCTTATTATACTCATCATATTGTACACCAAATAAGTAATGTCTATACTTATATGATTGCATCACTGCATCACTATACATTGTATAATTTAGAGTATTAACATATCCTAAGTAAGGCATAGTATAACCACATAAAGTTATAGGACTTATTTCAATTTTCCACCATCTAGTATTATCTATTTCATCTTTAATAAATGGTTTTACTTCCTTAAAATGTTTAAGCCCTTTTTTTATTTGTCTTGGCATTAAAAGTGTTCCCGCTGTTTTTTGGTATTCGTCTATAGAATTTGATTTTGCATACTTTTGACGTGTTTTTTGTTGATGTGAAGCATTAGGATATGTCTTGTTTTCTTTAGGTTCACTACTTTTTCTATTTTTCTCTATAGTTTTATCTATATTATCATATTCGTCATATTTTTCTCTAGTTTGAGGATTTACATCCTCCTCTATAATTTCATAATAACCATCATCTGAGTTGTATACACTTTCTTCTTCACTTTCATACTCTTCTTCATCATCATCTATTTCTATATACTCTATTTCTTCATACACTTCATACTCTTCTTCATTATCATCTTCTTCTATATTATCTACATCTATATATCCTATTTCTTCATATTCCTCAAACCCTTCGTCATTATCATCTACTTCTATATACTCTATTTCTTCATATCCCTCAAATCTTTCGTCATCTTCATACTCTTCTCCTGCAAATAATATTTCCTCATAATTATCTATCTTAGTACCTTTAAATCCTATAAGTGGTACAGTTTTTTCATATAAAAGAGCTATACCTTTTATATCTATATCTTCTCTGTCTAAATTTAATGTAAATTCACCTTTTCCTTGCTCACTTGGCAATACCTTTCCTAAATCAAGGGTATCATAATCGCTTTGTATAGCAACTACCCTATATCCATCTTTCATAAATTTAAGATTTTCTACATATAATGAAATTATTGATTTTTCATCATTTATCTCTACTTTAGCAAATGCTTTTGGTAAAACACGTTCTTTGTATCTAAAGTTAGTGTCCTTAGCTTCAAGGATTATATAATCTCTCTTAAATTTTTTTTTAGCTGCCACTTTTAATCCCCCTTTTAACATAATTTCTCTTAATAGTATATGAGTATGATTCTAAAAAAAGTACCTTCAATTATTTTGAAGGTACTTTTTCATTTACTTTATTTGATAAAGTGGCAAACTCTTCTATTGATAAAGTTTCCCCTCTTCTTTTTTCATCTATATTAGCAGCACTTAGTACTTCCTTTATCTCATCTTTACTTAAGAATCCTAATCCACCTAATGCATTAAGTAATGTTTTTCTTCTTTGTCCAAAAGCCGCTTTAACAGTCTTGAAGAATATTTCTTCATTATCAACTGGATATTTTATTTCTTCTCTAACATGAAGTCCTATAACTGTTGAGTCAACATTTGGTTGTGGTATAAACATATGTCTTGGTGCTTTTGCTACTATTTCTGTATCACAATAATATTGAACTGCTACTGATAAAGCTCCATAATCTTTTGTTCCTGGTACTGCATTCA
Organism: Romboutsia sp. D33t1_170424_H2; assembly: GCF_015669105.1. NCBI lineage: Bacteria > Bacillati > Bacillota > Clostridia > Peptostreptococcales > Peptostreptococcaceae > Romboutsia > Romboutsia sp. D33t1_170424_H2. Next base: position 59,737 of record NZ_JADOZQ010000011.1, read on the forward strand.
TTCTATCTGCAACTTCCTTTTGTACCATTACAACTATATCCGTTACTGGTATATCTTCTTCTAAGAACTTCATAACTATTGGAGTTGTTATATAGTATGGTAAGTTTGCAACTAATTTAACTGGTCCCCCATTTAGTTTTTCTTTTACTAATTCTTGAACATTTACTTTTAATATATCTTGATTTATAACTTCTATATTATCAAAGTCTTTTAATGTTTCACCCTGTAATATAGGTATTAATGTTTTATCTATTTCTATAGCCACAACTTTCTGAGCTACTTTACCCATCTCACGAGTTAGTGTCCCTATACCAGGACCTACTTCTATTATATAGTCTCCTTCAGAAAGTCTTGCCCCTCTTAATATTTTATCTATTACATTATCATCTATTAAAAAGTTTTGCCCTAAAGACTTTGAAAATTTAAATCCGTGCTTTTCAACTACATCTTTTGTGGCTCTATGTGATGAAAGTCTATCCATTAATTTTTCTCCTTTTATATTTATTTATCTAAAGTTTCTAGTGATTTTACAAATTCTTCTCTAGTAACCCCATAATTATTTAATCTATTTAAGAATTGCTTGGCATTTCCATATCCGATTCCAAGTATCTTTCCTAATTCATCTCTTCTATTAGATGCATCTTCATTTCCTATAAGTCCATTTCTTATTAAATCAACTTGCTTAAATTCATCTCTTTTTTCTGTACTTTCTGTTCTAACTCTCTCAAGAGCTGCTATTATACTCTTTGGTGTGGCATTTTCTATACCTATGTCACCATCTTTTTTAGCTTCCTCTCTTGGTAAAAAAGCATGCTTACATCCTGGAACTTCTGCAGCTATTTTTTTTCTTATTTTTTCACCCGCAAAATCAGGATCTGTAAATATTATTACTCCACGTCTTTTTTGAGCAGATTTTATTCTTTCCATAACACCTTTAGGAAACCCAAATCCACCAGTTGTTATAAGTTCTGCATCTACAGCTCTTTTTACTGCTGTAACATCGTCTCTTCCTTCTACAACTATTATTTCTTTTATCATTATCAATTCACCTTTATCTGTTTTGTATCCTGTCTTAACTTCATTTCTATATTTTACGTTTTTTATGTAATTTTATCAAGGAAAAACAAAAACTATAATATCATTATGTGCTATAGTTTTTGTTTTTACACTCTATTTTTATTGTGTTTTACAATATTTACTTAATAATTATAGTGCCTAGAATAATAATGTATATCTATAAATATTTTATAATTGTATTAAAAAAAGCTCTTGAGACTATACAGTCTCAAGGGCTTTTATTTTATATTAAATAATCTTTTAGCATTTTCTTTTGTAGCTTTGCAAACTTGCTCGTAAGATATACCTTTTTCTTGAGCAATCTTATCTGCTACAAATTGAACTAATGATGGGTCATTTCTTTTCCCTCTATGAGGCTCTGGAGCCATATATGGTGAATCAGTTTCTATTAATAAATATTCTAGAGGTATTTCTTTTGCTACTTCTCTAGTTTTTTTATTATTTTTAAAAGTCACTGTTCCTGGTATTGATATATAGCAACCCATTTTTACATATTCTCTAGCTAATTCAACATTCCCACTATAACAATGAAGCACGCATCCTATTTCTGGAGATTTTGTATTTTTTATTATTTCAAAAGTATCTCCATGAGCATCTCTATCATGTATTATTATAGGCAATTTTAACTCATTAGCTAATTCTATTTGTTTTTTAAACCATTCTTTTTGTTCTTCTCTAGGTGAATTATCATAGTAATAGTCTAATCCGATTTCACCTATAGCTACTACTTTTTCATTTTCAGTAGCTAATTTTCTTAAAGTATCTATTGCAGTTTCATCTAAATCTTTAACATCGTGTGGATGTACTCCAACTGCTGCATATATAAAATCATACTTATTAGCTAATTCTACACTAGTTATTGATGTTTCTATATCTGCTCCTGGATTTAATACTAAATCTACACCTTTTTCTTTTAAAGATTCTATTAATTCTTCTCTATCTTCATCAAATCTTTCACTATTTAAGTGTGCGTGTGAGTCAAATAACATTTTTTATTCTCCTAACTAATTAACGAACTTCGCATCCATCCTTAGCACCTGTTGCTACTGGTACTATTAAATCATCACCATCATCTCCAGCAGCTAATATCATACCTTGAGATTCTACTCCTCTTAGCTTAACTGGCTTTAAGTTACAAACAACTATAACTTCTTTTCCAACCATATCTTCTGGCTTATACCATTTAGCTATTCCAGATACGATTTGTCTTGTCTCTGAACCTAATTTTATTTGAGATACTAAAAGTCTATCTGCTTTTGGATGTTTTTCACAGCTTAAAACTTTACCTACTCTTAGTTCAACTTTATCTAATTCATCTATTGTTATGTTTTCTTTGTGCTCTAATGGAGCTACTTCTTCTACTACGTCTTTCTTTTCTGCAAATAATTCGTTCAATTCTTCTACTTCCTTTTCTATATCTAATCTTGGGAATAAAGATTCACCTTTGTGTACTTTTGTTCCTTCAGTTATTAATCCAAATGTTTTAACACTTTCCCAAGTTGTTAATTCTTCATTTGTTATTCCTAATTGACAGTATATTTTTTTAGCAGTAGCGTTCATTATTGGATTTATTAATGTAGCTACTATTCTTATAGATTCACATAAGTTGTATAATACTGTATCTAAAGTATCTTTGTTAGCTTCATCTTTTGCTAAAGCCCAAGGCATAGTTTCATCTATATACTTGTTAGTTCTTCTTATTAATTTCCAAGCACTTTCTAATGCTTCATTAAATTGAAGTTTGTTCATTTCATTTTCAAAATTTTCTACTGATAATCTAGCAGTTTCTTTTAAGTCAGCATCAAATTCAGTAGTAGCTTTTGGCATTGGTATTATTCCACCGTTATATTTTTCAACCATTGCAACTGTTCTACTTACTAAGTTTCCTAAATCATTTGCTAAATCTGAGTTAAGTCTAGTTATAAAGTTTCTATGAGTATAGTTACCATCTTGACCAAATGCAAATTCTCTTAATAAGAAGTATTTAAGAGCATCTACTCCGTATCTTTCTATCATTTGCTCTGGATAAACTATGTTTCCTTTTGATTTACTCATCTTATCATTATCAAATAATATCCATCCATGTCCATATACTTGTGTAGGTACTTCTTCACCTAAAGCCATAAGTATAGCTGGCCATATTATTGTATGGAATCTCATTATTTCTTTACCTACTATATGAACATTAGCTGGCCAGAATTTTTTATATTCTGAATCATTTTCACTCATATATCCTAAAGCTGTTATATAGTTGCATAAAGCATCTACCCAAACGTATATTACGTGTTTTTCATCAAATGGTACCTTTATACCCCAATCAAATGTAGTTCTAGTTACACATAAATCTTCTAATCCTTTATCTAAGAAGTTTGCAACCATCTCATTTTTTCTTGATACTGGGAAACAGAAGTTAGGGTCAGCAAATAATTCTCTTAATCTATCTTCGTATTTTGATAATTTGAAGAAGTAAGCCTCTTCCTTAGCATCATAAGTTTCTCTTCCACAGTCAGGACACTTATTTCCATCTACTAATTGTGATTCTGTCCAGAAACTTTCACATGGAGTACAATACTTACCTTCATAAGCTCCTTTGTATATATCTCCTTGTTCATATAACTTAGTAAATATCTTTTGGATTATTACCTTATGTCTATCTTGTGTAGTTCTTATAAAATCATCATATGATATATCCATAGTCTTCCATAACTTTTGTATATCTGCTATCATTCCATCTAAGTATTCTATCTCAGTCATACCTTTTGCCTTAGCAGTTTTTTGTATCTTTTCTCCGTGCTCATCTGTTCCTGTTAAGAACTTTACATCATATCCACAGAAACGTTTAAATCTTGCTATTGCATCTGCTGCAACAGTTGTATAAGTATGTCCTATATGTAAGTTTCCACTTGGGTAGTATATAGGAGTTGTTACATAGAAAGTTGGTTTTGTCATATTCTTACCTCCTGATTTATTTTTAGTATATATTTATATTTTTAACCTTTAATATAGAGTTGAAACTCTTTGTATTAAAAAACTCGCCTCCTATGATATACATAGGGGCGAGATTATTCGCGGTACCACCCTAATTATCTAAATTTATAGATACTACTTTAAAAGTTAAAACTTATTGATGTTTGCTCATATCAATATAGTATCTTATAATACTTTAGATATCTTAGCAGACTATAACGTGTCTAACCGTTTTATCTTAAAAATAGAGCTATCTATTATTCAGATAAAAAAGCTCCGAGGCCATCTTCAATAATTTCTTTGACGCTAGCTTTCACCTAACCTAGCTCTCTGTAGAAAAAGTCCTTATTTACTCTTCTCTTCTCAGCTTTATATATTTCTATATTTTACTAAATAAATATATTTTATTCATTTTATGTAATTTTGTTACTATTTAAAACTAATTCTATATAATTAATAAATTAATGTCAATTGGTTTTTACACTTTAATTATACCATCTTGTACATTTTATAGAAATATTAAGCTGTAAATAATATATAGCAGATAAATACAGATGCTATAACTCCTGCAATATGACTTATCATAGCACAAGTTAGTGTGTGTCTAGTGTTCTTTATTTTTAAACTTCCATAGTATATAGCCATTGTGTAAAAAATTGTTTCAGATGCCCCAACTATTGTAGATCCCATTTTCTCTATTATGGTATCTATACCTACTCTTTGTGCTAATTCAGTATACATTCCAAGTGCACCGCTTCCTGAAAGAGGTTTTACTATTATTAATCCTATAAGTTCTTTTGGTATACTCATTAGCTCTGCTATTGGCTTAAATAAAAATTCAAGCATTTCTATTCCTTTCCCAGTTTTAAATATCCCTATCGCTAAGAATATCCCTATTATGTAAGGTGTTATAGACCAAGCTGATTTAAGACCATCTATTGCTCCTTTTACAAAACTATCATATATATCTATTTTTTTGTGTCTTCCATAAATAACTATGTAAAGTATTATTAGAGGGACAAGTATATTTGAAAATAGCTCCATCTATCTTAACCTCCTTTTACTTTGCAATAATTTACAGGTTATTATAGCTATTATTGTTGATACTGTTGTTGCAAATAATGTAGTTACTATTATCTGACTTGGATTTTGAGAACCTAAATCCATTCTTATTTTGAGCATAGTAAATGGTATTAACTGAATTGATGATATATTAATGACTAAAAACATTATCATATCATTTGTCGCTGTATCCTTTTTAGGATTTAAAGTTTGTAGTTCTTCCATAGCCTTTAGTCCAAATGCTGTAGCTCCATTACCTGCCCCTACCATATTCAAAGCTATATTCATAACCATATAAGACATAGCTTTATGTCCCTTTGGTATGGATGGGAAAAGTCTTGTCATTATAGGGTTTAGTTTTTGTCCAATTTTTTCTATCAATCCAGCATCTTTTGCTATGTTCATTATCCCCATCCAAAGAGCCATTACCCCAGCTAAACTTATTGCAAATTCTACTCCTTTAGATGCCTCTGTTAATATTACTTTGTTTAGTTCTCCTAGATTATTAAACACCATACTTCCTATTATTCCTATAGCAATCATATAAAACCATATTCTTGCCATTAAATCGCCTCCCCTCTAGATAAATTTTATGATTTATATATACTACTTTATACTTGAAACTTGCACTATATTGTGTTTTAGTATATATGTGGGGTTTTTTAATCAACTAGCTTTTCATACTAATCCATATACGAAGTGATTTTATAATTATATATATTTAAGGAGAAATGCAATGAGAAATTTAACACTTCTTACTGATTTGTATCAACTCACTATGATAAATGGTTATTTTGAAAAAAATATCCATGAAGATGTTGTAGTATTTGATATGTTTTTTAGAAAAAATGCTTGCAACGGGGGCTACACAATAGTGTGTGGTATAGATCAATTTGTTGAGTATATAAAAAACATAAATTTTTCCGATGAAGATTTAAAGTATCTTAAAAGCCTAAATCTTTTTTCTGATAAATTTTTAACGTTTTTGAAGGATTTCAAATTTACAGGGGATATATACTCAGTTGAAGAAGGTACTATAATGTTCCCAAATGAGCCTATACTTACTGTAAAAGCTCCATTATATCAAGCCCAATTAATCGAAACTGCCTTATTAACAATTGTTAATTTTCAATCACTTATAGCAACGAAGGCATCTAGAGTTTGTTTTGCTGCTCAAGGAGATCCAGTGTTTGAGTTTGGACTTAGACGTGCTCAAGGTCCTGATGCCGGTACATATGGTGCTAGAGCTGCTATGATAGGGGGATGTAATGCTACTGCTAATGTTTTAGCAGGTAAATTATTTGATGTTCCTGTAGTAGGAACTCAAGCTCATAGCTGGGTTCAAAAATTTGATACAGAATTAGAGGCATTTGAAGCTTATGCCGACATATATCCAGATAAATGCCTTTTACTTATAGACACTTATAATGTATTAAATAGTGGACTTCCTAATGCTATAAAAATATTCAAAGACTTAAGAGAAAAAGGTCACAAGCCTTTAGGTATTAGATTAGATTCTGGTGATTTACACTATTTATCTAAAGAATGTAAAAAAGCATTAGAAGAGGAAGGTTTTACTGATATTAGTATAACAGCATCTAATGACTTAGATGAGCATACTATATCTAATCTTAAATCTGAAGGTGCTGCTATAAACTCTTGGGGTGTTGGAACTAAATTGATAACATCTGCTGACTCTCCGTCTCTGGGAGGAGTTTACAAGTTAGCTGCATCTTTTAATGGCGATAAAATAGAACCTAAGATAAAATTATCAGAAGATCCTGAAAAAATAAATAACCCAGGATATAAAAAAGTTGTAAGAATTTATAATGAAGATAACAAGGCTGAAGCAGATTTAATAATGTTGCATGATGAGAAAATAGATGAATCTAAGCCTCTTACTGTATTCCATCCTGTATACACTTGGAAATCAAAAGTTTTTAATAACTATACAGTTAAAGAGCTTCATAAGCCTTTATTTATAAATGGTAAATGTATGTATGAGCATAAACCTGTTATGAAAATAAGAGATTATGTACAAAATGAGTTAAACACTTTATGGGATGAGTACAGAAGATTTTCTAATCCTCAGACTTACAAAGTAGATTTATCTAAGGACCTTTGGGACCTAAAAAACAACATGATAGATTCTAAAAATTTCTATAATAAATCATCTTAATACAAGGGGGATTCAAAATGGATGCTACAGATCACAGAATTATAGACATTCTACAACAAGATGGTAGAATTTCAATGAAAGATTTAGGTAAAATAGTTGGACTAACTTCTCCAGCTGTTTCTGAAAGAGTTAAAAGGCTAGAGGAATCAGGAATAATAGAAGGTTATAAAGCTATAGTTAATCCTGATGCTTTAGGTAGAGTTATAAAAGCTTTTATACACATATCTTTACCTAGCAATAAGTATGAAGAGTTTATTAATGTAGCTCGTCAAGATCCAAGAATAGTTGAATGTCATCATGTTACAGGAGATGACTGCTCACTATTAAAGGTTGTAGTTAGAGACATGTATGAACTTGAAAACGTTATTGATACAATAAAGAAAATCGGCTCTACTAAAACTTCAGTTATACTATCAACACCAATACAAGCTAAGGCTATATTATAAAAATTGATCCAATATTATCAAAAAAGAAGTCAATGTAAAGTAACTACTATTTTACATTGACTTCTTTTCTTTAAAAATATATATTCTAGATAACTAATATTTATATTATGAACTTTGCTTATATCTATAGATATAATTCGTAAGTGCATATTCCATATACACCTTTATTATATTCATATCTTCATTTGGATTTAGTAGTTTTCTTGTTGCTACTATATCGCAATAGCCTAATATAAACACTCCTATACAGTCTTTTCCTAAAATATCAAATAACTCTGTAAGATTTTCTTTACTCATATCATTTTTCTTATATAGAGCTAAGAGTACCATATGGTATCTTACATATTTTTCAATCAATTCTATACTTCTTTCATCAAGATTTAGGCTTTTTCCTAATTCTCTTGAAATTTTAGCTCCTACTATCTCATGCCCTCTAAAATGTACTCTTCCTGTATCATCTACTGTTTTACTGTCTGCTTTACCTATATCATGTAAGAATATACTTAATTTTAATAGATGAATCTTTTTTATATGACCATCCATATCTTCATTTAAATATTCTTTTATATTGTTTCTTAAATGACTTGAGAAAAATTCTCCCTCTTTGAGTATTTCTTCAAACTCTTCTAAGGCTTTTATAGAATGTTCATAGACATTTACTACATGAAATTTACATTCTCCTACTTCTTTCATGCCATTTAATTTTAATATAACTTTTTCTAATTTTTTAAGTCTATCTAATTCTTTAAACTTTTCTGATGTATTTTCAAACACTAAACTTTCTAACAACATATCTTTAATTTCCATTTTAGCCACCCCAAGTTAGTTTTATTTTATAGGTCTAAAACTTGCTTATATACTATATCTTTCTGTAGTTTTCTGTCCTTACATACTATTTTTATAGCTTCTTTTTTATTTTTACCTTCTTCTAGTAATGCAATAACATATTCTCTTTCATTAAGGTCATCATAGCTATTTTTCTTAGTTATCTCACCTTTAAATCCTTCTACTATTAATACAAATTCACCCTTTACTTCTTTTTCATTAAATATTTCAATTACTGTTTCAATATCTTCTCTTATTACTTCTTGATATTTTTTAGTAAGTTCTCTATTTACTGCTATTTTTCTATTTCCTAATATTTTTAGCATATCTTTTAAAGTATCTTTTAATCTATGTGGTGATTCATAGAATATTATAGTTCTTCTTTCTTCCTTGACTTCCTCTAATTGCTGCCTTCTTACTCTCTTATCTCTGTCTAAAAATCCTTCAAAAGCAAACTTTCTAGTTTCAAGCCCTGAACCAACTAAAGCTATAATAGATGCACTAGCTCCTGGCAATACTTCTATCTCTATATTATTTTCTATTGCTTGCTTTATCATTTCTTCACCTGGGTCGCTTATTCCAGGCATTCCTGCATCACTTATTAATGCTATATTTTCTCCATTTAATAATTTATCTATAAGATAACTTCCTTTAGAATCTTTATTATGTTCATGGTAACTAGTTAATGGTTTAGATATTTCAAAATGATTTAAAAGCTTTATACTATGTCTTGTATCTTCTGCTGCTATTAAATCTACTTCATTTAAAATTCTTACTGTTCTATAAGTCATATCTTCTAAATTACCTATAGGTGTTGGACATACATATAACTTTCCGCTCATTTACTCTTCTCCTATATCTTCATTTGCATATATTGCTTTTATCTCATCTGTATAGTTTCCATCTTCTCCATATACATATAATGGATCCAATATTTTCAATTCTGGTCTTCCATCTTTAGCAAACTCTACAAGTATTAGGTTTGGTGCCTTATTAGCCCTTGGATGAATAAATTGAACTTGCTTAGGTTCTAGTCTATATTTTCTTCCTAACTCTATTATATCTACAAGTCTTGTAGGTCTATGTATCATGAAAAACTTTCCTTTAGGCATTGTAAGCCTTGATGCTGCTCTTATAACATCTTCTAAATTGCATTTAACTTCATGTCTTGATATCATCTTTTTATCATTAGGGTTTTTTATACCATCCATGTGCATATATGGAGGATTTGATGTAACTACATGATAGCCATGTACTTCTAATGTTTTATCTATTGTCTTTATGTCAGCATTTATTATTTCCACTCTGTCTTCTAGATTGTTTAATTTTACAGAGCGAGTAGCCATTTCATATACTTCTTCTTGTATCTCGACACCTATTATTTTACTCGCTTGGCTTTTTCCTGCTATAAGTGTTGGTATTATACCTGTTCCAGTTCCTAAATCTACTACTTTAGCTCCTTTTTTAACCTTTGCAAAATTAGCTAATAATACTGCATCTATACCAAAACAAAATCCAGTTTTATCCTGTATTAATTTAAGACCTTTCAATTGCAAGTCATCTATTCTTTCTGTTTCCTTTAATTGTACTTCCATATATATCTCCTTTCATGTCTTACTCTAAGACTGTCAAATACTTTACTAAATATATTAATATTTTCTATATTAAGTTCTTTATCAATTATATTTATTCTATCTAAAAGGGTAGGAAAAATCCTACCCCCTTAGTTATATAAAATTAATCTTCTAGTTTCTTTAACTCTCTTAATGTAGCTTCATCTATATCATTTTGACATCCACCACATTTTCTAGGCTCTTGTAATACCTTAACATCATCTTTAAGATATACTTTTATAGTCTTATCATTAAATTCAACTTTAACTTGTTCTAATAATGGATTTATTTCTATAACTCGTCCTTTTCCATCTTCAACTTTAACTAATGCTCCTACTGATGGCATAACATCTATCGCTTCTGCATACACATCATGCTCATATTTTAAGCAACAGAACAGTCTTCCACATATTCCTGATATTTTTGTAGGGTTTAATGATAAACTTTGGTCTTTTGCCATTTTTATAGATACTGGTTGGAAATCTCCTAACCATGATGAACAACAAAGACTTCTACCACATGGTCCTAATCCACCTATTGTTTTAGCTTCATCTCTAACCCCAATTTGTCTTAATTCTATTCTAGTCTTAAATATCGATGCTAAATCTTTTACAAGCTCTCTAAAATCTATTCTGCCTTCTGCTGTGAAATAGAAAATTAGCTTATTTCTATCAAATGTATATTCACAATCTATTAAATACATAGTTAACCCATGGCTTTTAATTTTTTGTTGGCATATTTTAAAAGTTTCCTTAGATTTTTCTTTGTTTTCAAGATATATTTTAGTATCTTCTTCTGTAGCTACTCTTATGATTGGTTTTAATGGTGAAACTAACTCTTCTTCTGATATTTCCTTTGGCCCTACTACCACTGAACCATATTCTAATCCCCTTGCAGTTTCAACTACTACATCCATATTTTTCTCTATTTCTAAATCAACAGGATCAAAGTAATAAATTTTACCTGCATTTTTAAACCTAACACCCACTATCTTTATCATTTAATCACCTCATATATATTCAAAGCCATAACTTGCATACTTATATTAAAGTTACAATTGCTTCTTATCTTTTTCTTTGTCTCTTCTATTATATCAATAATCTTAGACACTTGAGAATAGCTAATTTTTTTACTCATATTTTGTAAAAAAGTAATTTTATCGGAATTTATTATCATGTTCTTGTCAATTTTTTCTTTTATAAACATAATATCTCTAAAATAATTAATCATAATATCTAAAATATTGAATATATCTCCTCTATATTTTTCTATATCTAACGATATATCTAATATATCAACTATATTCTTATCAAGAAGTCTTTCTATATATGATTGTATTTCTTCTCTCATAAGAGCAAACTCACTAGATTCAGACAGTTCTAATGCTTTTTCTATACTACCTCTAGAAAAAGTAGCTAACAATTGAGCTCTCTGTTCATCTACACCTTTTTGTATTAGGTATTTTTTTAAGTCTATAAGAGATATAGGTAAGAATTTTATTATTTCACATCTAGATTTTATAGTATCTAAAAGAGCTTCTTTATTAGATGTTACAAGAATGATTATAGCATACTTCGGTGGCTCTTCTAACGTCTTTAAAAGAGCATTTTGACCTTCAATTGTCATTTTATGAGCATCATTTATTACATATATTTTATAGTCTTTATGAGGCTTTATAATTATATCTGTTTGTAATTTTCTTATTTGGGCTATTTTTATACTATTTCCATCTGGATCTATCTCTATATAGTCAGGGCTATTTTTAACATCGCTTATATCTAGCAATAATTTTGCTAATTCCTCTGTTAGTTTCTTTTTTCCTATACCTTCTATTCCTTCAAACATGTATGCATGGCTTATTTTATTATTTTTTATAGAATTTGTTAAATATTTTTTAGCAAACTCTTGTCCTATTATATCTTCAAAGTACATATTTATCTCTCCACAGACTTTATCTTATCCACTACAACCTTGTATATCTCTTCATGTATACTATCTATACTTCTAAGGTTTTCTTCCTCTACACAGTTTATTTTTTCCCAATTATACTTATCAGCTATATATAAAGAGTTATTATATGATTTCTCTAAATAATCTAAATCACTTTCATGTATATCTTTTTTATCCTCACCAGTTATTTTATTTTTTCTATTTTCCATAAGTTTTTTACTAAACTCTATTGGAACATCTAAAAATACTACACAATCTGGTTGTGGAATTTTATACAGATTAAACTCATAATCAAATAACCAATCTAAATATTTATCTCTATCTTCCTTAGCCATTTTAGAAGCTTGATGTACCATATTAGATGTTGTATATCTATCTGCAAGTACTACCCCACCGTTGTTATAGAACTCTTCCCATTCTGTTTTAAACGATGCATATCTATCTGCTGCATAAAATGTAGATGCTATATAAGGGTCTACATCTGAAGGCTTACTTCCAAATTCTCCTCTTAAGTACATTTTGACTAGTGCTGATGACTCACCATCATAATTTGGATATTCAACCTTTCTAACATTATATCCATCTTCTAAAAGTCTTTCATATAACTTCTTTGTTTGAGTGGCCTTTCCGCTTGCATCTGATCCACTTTCTATGATTATTAACTTTCCCTTCATATTTATATCCTGATTAAAAAAATATTTAATCAGGTATCACCTCCGTAATTCTTTATTTGGTCTTATATATTTTGATTTATTTTTTAATTATGTATAAGATATCTTAGTAGAGTAGTAGATTAATTGACATAATATATTAAATTAAGTCTATCTAAAATTTATAATCATTTATATTAGTCACTTATAATCTCTATAAATTCTAAATTCGAATATTTTATTCCATTTATATTCATTCCTTTTTTATGGCATAAAATTACATAATCTATTATTTCTTTAGTAATTACTTCTCCTGGAGACAATAGACTCACTCCCGGCGGATAAGGTATTACATATTCGGCGCAAATTTGTCCGATACTTTCATATATTTTAACACTTTTCTTACTTTTATAAAATGCCTCTCTAGGGTTTAGCACTTTTTCTGGTATTACTACTGGATATTCTAGACATTCTATATAAGAATCTTTCTTATATCTATTTGACATGTCTTCTAACGCTTCGGATAATCTATCTAAATCTTCTTTAGTATTTCCTATAGTACATATTAAAAGTACTCCATAATAATTGGCTAATTCTACCTGTATATTGTACTTTTCTCTTAAAAGATCTTCTAATTCATATCCCGTCATTCCTAGTTTTTTAGAAGATAAAAATAGCTTTGTTTTGTCATCTTCATTATATATATCAAAACTTGTATTTTTATTTTTTTCTTTAAACTTCTCTATATTATCTAAAAGTTCTTCCATTAATTCATGGCCTTTAGTTTCATATATATCTACGGCCAATTCTAATGAAGACATAAGCATATAAGAAGGACTAGATGATTCTATTATTCTAAGCATAGTACTTAATTTTTGTCTATCCACTCTATCTCCTTTTATATGTATCATTGATGATTGAGTAAATGAAGGTAATGTCTTATGAGTGCTTTGAATTACTATATCTGCACCTTCTTCTAGGGCAGTCTTTGGTAATCTATCACTTAAACCTAAATGTGCTCCATGTGCCTCATCTACTATTACTGCTATGTTATGTTTATGCGCATAATCACATATTTCCTTTAAATCAAAAGTTCTTCCATAGTAAGTTGGATATGTAAGTAAAATAGCTTTAGCATCTAAATTATTGTCTATTATCTTCTTAGCTTCTTCAATATGAATTCCCTCTTGTATATTAGTCTCTTTGTCAATTTTAGAAAGTATATATACAGGTTCTATATCAGCTAATATACATGAATTTATAACAGATTGATGGCAATCTCTATTAACAATTATCTTATCCTTAGGATTACATAAAGCCATTATAGCCCCTTGTATCCCACATGTACTTCCATTTATAAGATAATATGTCTCATCGCTTTTGAAAGCCTTAGAAGCCCTTTCTTGCGATTTTTTTATTATTCCTTCTGGCGAATGTAAATTATCAGTTCCTGGTATCTCAGTTGTGTCCATTTTATATATATTTTTAACTATATCAGAGTATCCAAGTTTGTCATAAATTTTTCCTAACTTATGACCTGGCACATGAAATGATATTAGATTAGTTTCTACGATTTCTCTTAAATGATTAATAATCTCTGTTTTCATTTTGTTCTCCTTCTAATGATTAGATCTAACCAATAATCAATATAATAAATTAATACTTATTTAATATGTATTATATTTATCAATTAATTTTCGTATATAAATACAAATAAAGTCGTTGATACTATTATAATCTATCAACGACCTTATTTATACTCATAAAAATAATTTTAATCATTATTTAATTTTAGACATAAAAAAAGATTACGTGGCTACGTCTTACTCTCCCAGGGGGTCGCCCCCCAAGTACCATCAGCGCTAAAGAGCTTAACTTCTGTGTTCGGTATGGGAACAGGTGTATCCTCTTTGCTATAATAACCACATAATCTTTATCTTTTAGAGTTAATACTCTGAAAACTGTATATCATTTAGTTAATGATTTTGGTCAAGTCCTCGACCTATTAGTATCGATAAGCTAAATACATTACTGCACTTACACCTTCGACCTATCAACCAGGTA
>NZ_JADOZQ010000012.1:0-22413 GCF_015669105.1 Romboutsia sp. D33t1_170424_H2
TTACCTTACCAACTAGCTAATCAGACGCGGGTCCATCCTGTACCGCCAGAGCTTTGATAAGAAAGCCATGCGACTTTCTCATGTTATCTCGTATTAGCATACCTTTCGGTATGTTATCCGTGTGTACAGGGCAGGTTACCCACGCGTTACTCACCCGTCCGCCGCTCTTTACCGAAGTAAATCGCTCGACTTGCATGTGTTAGGCACGCCGCCAGCGTTCATCCTGAGCCAGGATCAAACTCTCAAATAAAAGTTGTTACCTGCTCAGACTATCATTATCTGAATATCTGGCTTGGTTTGTTTTCGATTCTTTTAAGAATCAGTTATATAAATTAACCTACTGTTTAATTTTCAAAGTTCTTATTTTGCCCTTTTCTTAAGGACATATATAAATATATCATCTTATAATTGAATCGTCAATACTTTTTTTATATTTTTTTAATTTTTATAAAAAAACTAGATTATATCTAATAAATTACTTATTTGATATAATCTAGTTTTTACTTTTTTTCAATTTTTATTCTCATTATCACTAAAATATTTTTGAATACCTACGTATATTGACCAAGCTATTTTTTCTTGATATTTTTCATCAGCTAATAAGTTAGCTTCTTTTTCATTAGATAAAAATCCACATTCTATTAAAACTGATGGTATTGCATTTTCTTTTAATAAATATAAGTCATCTTTAGGTTTAATTTCTCTGTTATTAGTTTTATCAACTACTCTCTTTAATTCTTCTTGTATATATTTAGATAGCTTTTTAGAGTCATCTTTTCCACCTGGATAAAACGTCTGGGCCCCATAATATTTAGAAGCACCTTTTCCACTTAATGCGTTCATATGTATAGATACAAACATATCTGCATCAGATTCGTTTATTATCTTTTTTCGATTCTTTAAATTCTCATTATATTTTTGTCTAATTGTCTTGTCTTTAGCTTCTTCATACAAGCTAACATCTTCTTCTCTAGTTAATATAACAAGACCTCCACTAGATTCTAATAATTCTCTTAATTTAAGTGTAATAGATAAATTTACATCTTTTTCAGTTATGCTTTTATCTTCATTCAAAGCTCCTGGATCTATCCCACCATGACCAGCATCTAATATTATAGTTTTTTTGGTTACTGGCATATACTCCATAGACTCTTGTGATACACTTTGAATTTCAAATGAAAATACCACTACTAGTATTATAGATATAACACAAAATATTATATGTTTTATGTACTTTCTCACAATATCACCCTGTACATTTATATTAAAAAAGACTTTGGAATATTCCAAAGTCTTTGTACAAACATATAAAATAGGATATTATCTCTTTGAGAATTGTGGAGCTCTTCTTGCTGCCTTTAATCCGTATTTCTTTCTTTCCTTCATTCTAGCATCTCTAGTTAAGAATCCTTCTTTCTTTAAAGCTCCTCTTAACTCTTCATCAGCTTTTAATAAAGCTCTAGATATACCATGTCTTATAGCTCCAGCTTGTCCAGTGAATCCTCCACCTTCAACCTTTACTATAACA
This sequence comes from Romboutsia sp. D33t1_170424_H2, assembly GCF_015669105.1. Classification (NCBI taxonomy): domain Bacteria; kingdom Bacillati; phylum Bacillota; class Clostridia; order Peptostreptococcales; family Peptostreptococcaceae; genus Romboutsia; species Romboutsia sp. D33t1_170424_H2. The sequence continues at coordinate 1,529 of NZ_JADOZQ010000012.1, forward strand.
TCGTATTTGTTTTCGTTGTTAGTTAACACTAATGGTTGCTTAACATCTCTTATTAATGTTTCATAGTTGAAGTATTCTCCAACTGGTCTTCCATTTATTACTATGTTTCCTTCACCTGCAACTAATCTAACTCTAGCAACAGAGTGCTTTCTTCTTCCTGTTCCGTAGTATTGAACGTTAGCCATGATAACTCCTCCTTTCACCCGTTAATTATTTAAAGTTTAAAACTTCTGGATTTTGAGCTGCATGATCATGGTTTGGTCCTGCGAATACTCTTAATCTAGTCATCATTCTGCTTCTTAATTTGTTTTTACATAACATACCACTTACTGCATGAGAAACTACTTCCTCAGGCTTCTTAGCCATCATTTCTCTGTAAGTTATTTCTTTTAATCCACCTACGTATCCTGTGTGGTATCTGTACATTTTTTGATCTAATTTCTTTCCTGTTAAAACTACCTTCTCTGCGTTTACAACAACAACGAAGTCTCCTCCGTCAACGTGTGGAGTGAAAGTAACCTTGTGCTTTCCTCTTAATACTGTCGCTATTTCAGTTGCTAAACGACCTAATGTTTTTCCTTCAGCATCAACGATGTACCATTTTCTTTGTACATCAGCTGGCTTAGCTATATAACTTTTCATGTTTGTCCCTCCTTAACTTATTTTCCTATAAAAATTTTACCGTTTATGTCAAGTCCGGGGCAAGTGGACTTATTAACACACTCTAACTTATTTTAATATATGCCCCCTGGTGTGTCAAGCTAATAATCAACTTTTTTGAGAAATAATCCATGTGCTGGAGCGGTATGTCCACATTCTCCTCTATTTTTTGATTTTATTACTTCTTCAAGGTTTTTAGTTATACGACCTCTACCTATATCAACTAACGTTCCTGCTATTATTCTTACCATATTATATAAAAATCCATTGCCTTCTACTTCCATAACAATTAATCCATCTTCTTTAGTTAGTGTTATATCGTATATCGTTCTTATAGTGTCTTTAACTGAAGATCCTGAACTCATAAACCCTTTAAAGTCATATTCACCAATTAGACTCTTAGCTTCTTTACACATTTTTTCAAAATCAAGATCATATTTTACATGATATGATATATCCTTATATATAGGATTTCTATATGGGCTATTGTGTATTAGATATCTATATCTCTTTTTCTTTGCACTATATCTTGAATGAAAATCTTCATCAACCTCTATACAGTCTATTATAGATATATCTTTTGGTAGCTTAGCATTTAATGCATTTGGCATTTTATTTGCAGGTATATTAGAGTTTGTTTTAAAATTAGCTACCTGACCTAAGGCATGAACTCCTGCATCTGTTCTACCTGATCCGGTTATTTTAACTTCTTCTCTAGTTATGTCATAAATGGCTTTTTCTATTGTACCTTGTATACCTAAAGAATCAGGTTGCTTTTGCCATCCACAATAATTTTGACCATTATACTGTATCGTAAGTTTTAAATTTCTCATAGTCTTCCTCTTTAAATAAATCTAGTAGCTATAATTATAACCAAATATACAATCTGTATACTATTAGCCACATAGTCTGCTTTTGTCATTATAGCTTGTTTCATTTTTGTCCTATTATATCCACCTCTATAACATCTAGCTTCCATTGCAGCAGCAAGTTCTTCAGCTCTTCTAAATGCACTTACAAATAAAGGTACTAGTAATGGTACTAAGTTCTTAGCTCTATTTATAAGATTTTTACTTTCAAAATCTGCCCCTCTTGACATTTGAGCTTTCATTATTTTATCAGTTTCATCTAGTAGAGTAGGTATAAATCTTAAAGCTATTGTCATCATCATAGCTAATTCATGAACAGGGAAACCAACCTTGTTTAATGGATTTAAAAGCCTCTCTATGCCGTCTGTTAGGTCCATAGGTGTAGTTGTTAGGGTAAGTAAAGAAGTCCCTACAACTAAGAATATAAGCCTTATAGCCATAAATATAGCTTGTTCTAAACCTTGACTTGTGATTCTTAAGAAACCAAATGACCAAATGACATCTCCTGGTAAGAAAAATACATTGATTACAAATGTAAATATTATAATCCATCTTAATGGTTTTAATCCTTTTAATATATATTTACCTGGTAATTTTGATGATTTTATAATAGCTGCTAAAGCTAATAAAACAATAGCATATGGCCAGAATTTATTTATTATAAATAGAGATATCATAAAAACGAAAGTGGCTATAAGCTTAACTCTAGCATCTAGCTTGTGAATCACCGAATTTACAGGATAATACTGTCCTATAGTTATATCTTTTAACATTTACTTTTACCTCTCATAACTCTTAATATTTCTTCCTTAGCTTCTTGTATAGTTATGATATCTTCTTTTATGTCAAATCCATTTTCTCTTAGCCTTATTGCTAACTCCAATACTTGAGGTATATCAAGACCTATTTCTTTAAGTCTTGAAGAGTTAGATTTAAATACTTCTTTAGGAGTTCCCATAAATTCTACTTTACCTTTATTCATAACTATTAAAGTTTTTGCTAATCTAGCCATATCATCCATACTATGAGAAGATAATATTATTGTCATATTATTTTCTTTATGCAGTGTTTTTATTAAATTGAATATTTCATCTCTTCCACCTGGATCTAATCCAGCTGCAGGTTCGTCTAAAATAAGCACTTCTGGTTTCATAGCTATAACTCCAGCTATTGCTACTCTTCTTTTTTGCCCTCCTGATAATTCAAATGGAGATTTATCTTTAAATAGATCATAGTCAAGCCCGACAGCTTCCATTGATGTTTTTACCCTACGATCAATTTCTTCAGGGTCTAAGCCTAAATTATTAGGTCCAAAAGCTATATCTTTCTCTACTGTTTCTTCAAATAATTGGTATTCAGGGTATTGAAACACTACTCCTACCCTTTTTCTAACCTCTGTTAGGTTTAAACTTGGATCTGTTATGTTAAATCCATTTATATTTATTTCTCCAGAATGAGGCTTTAATATCCCATTTAAATGCTGTATTAATGTTGATTTACCAGAACCAGTATGTCCTATTAACCCTACAAAATCTCTATCTTTAATTTCAAAAGTAACATTGTCTAACGCCTTACTAGCAAAAGGCATTCCTTCGTTATATATATGAGTTAAACCTTTTATCTCTATCGACATAATTCCATCACCATCTCATCTACAGTTAATATATCTTTTTTTATATCTATACCTTCTTTATATAACATACTAGATAATTCCGTCATATAAGGAACATCTAATCCTATACCTTTTAATGTATCTATTTGACTAAATACTTCTCTTGGAGTTCCTTCTAATATTTTTTTACCTTTTTCCATAACTATAACTCTATCAGCTTCTACTGCCTCTTCCATAAAGTGAGTTATGTGTAATACGGTAATATTTTCTTCTTTATTTAACTTTTTTATAGTTTTCATTACTTCTTTTCTTCCAGATGGGTCTAACATAGCCGTTGCTTCATCAAATATTATACATTTTGGCTTCATAGCTATTATTCCTGCTATAGCTACTCTTTGTTTTTGTCCTCCTGATAATAGGTGTGGTTGTCTATCTCTTAACTCATACATACCGACACTCTTTAACGATTCTTCAACCCTATGTTTTATTTCTATAGGATCTATCCCTAGGTTTTCTGGGCCAAAAGCAACATCTTCCTCTACTATTGTAGCAACAATTTGGTTATCTGGATTTTGAAATACCATACCTGCTGTTTGCCTTATATCCCATAATTTATCTTCTTCTTTTGTATTCATTCCATCTATAAGTATATCTCCTTCAGTGGGAACCAGTATAGCATTTAAGTTCTTAGATAATGTAGACTTTCCAGAACCATTGTGACCAATTATAGCAACAAATTCACCTTCTTTTACATCTAGTGTTAATCTGTCTATTGCTTTAAAAGTGCTATCTTCTGTAATATACTCATAAGATATATTATTCACTTTTACTATATTGTTCATTTATTTACTCCTTTTCATAAGTAATTAAAGCAACTTCGTCATATATAAATAACTAATACCTTATTAGTGTTAATAAACTCTATTTTTTGAACAAAAACCATTTTGACTAGTATTATATCATAGTTCATCGCAAAAAACACAAGTACGTTTATCTTAAAATCTACTTATATCTGCCGCTAGCATACATTTTTCTTAATTTTATAATTATATGTTCAATTATATTTTATGAACTATAAATATATCTAAACAAGGATCATATTTCAAATTATACATCATAGATTTTATCTACTATTCCCCCGTAATTTTTATCCTTTGTAAGTTTGTTTTTTGCACCTAACTTTATCTGAATATAAAAATATAGCCTTTATAAACTATAGAATCTATCATAGTTTATAAAGGCTATAAAACAAACCTACAGTGGATTAAAGATATTATTTTTGTACAAATTTATATTTAAAAAAGGATTAAGCTATAAGCTTAATCCTTCACAAGAATTATACTAATTCTATAAATGCCATTTCAGCAGCGTCCCCTCTTCTTGGACCCTTCTTTATTATTCTTGTGTATCCACCGTTTCTCTCAGCATATTTTGGAGCTATTTCAGTGAATAAGTTGTTTACTACAGTTTCATCTATAACATAAGCTAAAACTTGTCTTCTAGCATGAAGATCTCCTCTTTTAGCAAGAGTTATCATCTTTTCTGCCATTCTTCTAGTTTCCTTAGCTCTAGTAACAGTAGTTTCTATTCTTCCATTTCTTAGTAAATCAGTTACTAAGTTTCTTAACATAAGGTTTCTGTGAGCTGTCTCACGTCCTAATTTACGGTAAGTAGCCATGATATCCCTCCTTCACTAACTATTCTTCGCTTGGTTTTAGACCTAATCCAAGTTCTTCTAACTTTTGGATTACTTCTTCTAAAGATTTTTTCCCTAGATTTCTAACCTTCATCATATCGTCCTCAGACTTATTAGCTAATTCTTCAACTGTGTTTATTCCCGCTCTCTTTAAACAGTTGTAAGATCTAACTGATAAATCTAATTCTTCTATAGTCATTTCAAGAACTTTTTCTTTTTGGTCTTCTTCTTTTTCTACCATTATCTCAACATTGCTTACATGCTCTGTTAAGTCTATGAATAGATTTAAATGTTCAACTAAAACTTTAGCTGCAAGAGATATTCCCTCTTGAGGGTTTATGCTTCCATTAGTCCAAACTTCTAGTGTTAATTTGTCATAGTCTGACTTTTGACCTACTCTTGTATTTTCAACATGGTAGCTCACTTTTTCAATAGGAGTATAGATTGAATCTACAGGTAAAACTCCTATAGGCATATGCTCTGTCTTGTTTTCTTCAGCAGAAACATAACCTCTACCTTTATCTATCATTATTTCCATATTTAACTTAGCATTGTCATCTAATGTTGCTATTTTTAAATCTTTGCTTAATACTTCAACATCAGAAGGACATATTATATCAGCACCAGTTATAGTACATGGACCCTCAGCCTCTATTTTAAGAGTTCTGCTTCCTTCACCATCTATAGTAGCTGAAAGTTCTTTTAATGCTAATATTATTTCAGTAACATCTTCTTTAACACCAGCAACAGTTGAGAATTCATGAAGAACTCCATCTATTTTTATAGCATTAACTGCTACACCTGGTAAAGATGATAATAATATTCTTCTTAAAGCATTACCTACAGTTATGCCATAGCCTCTTTCAAGAGGCTCTATGACAAACTTTCCATATCTATAATCTTCGCTAAGCTCTATTATATCTACTTTTGGTTTTTCTATTTCTATCATGGACAAAACCCTCCTTTAAATTTATTAATCCACTGAGGGTAAACAAAATCTCAAAAATAAATTTTAAAATATATTTATTACTTAGAGTAAAGCTCTATTATTAAGTGCTCTGCTATTTCAAGATCTATATCTTCTCTTGATGGGTTAGCAACAACTTTAGCGCTCATTTCGTCTAAGTTAGTTTCTAACCACTTAGGAGCTATTCTTGTATTGTTTTCTACTAAAGCTTTGAATTTAGCAGATGATTTTGATCTTTCTTTAACTGTTATAATGTCACCTGGCTTAACTGTTATAGAAGCTATATCAGCCTTGTGTCCGTTTAATAAGAAGTGACCGTGTCCTACTAATTGTCTAGCTTCTTTTCTAGATGAAGCTAATCCCATTCTGTAAACAACATTGTCTAATCTTCTTTCTAATAAGCTTAATAAGTTTTCCCCTGTTATACCAGCCATTTTTTCAGCACGCTCGTATAGGTTTCTGAATTGAGTTTCTAAAACTCCGTATATTCTCTTAACTTTTTGCTTTTCTCTTAATTGTAATCCATAGTTAGAAACTTTCTTTCTTCCTTGTCCATGTTGTCCTGGAGCATAGTTTCTCTTAACTATAGCACATTTATCAGTATAACATCTGTCACCTTTAAGGAATAATTTCATTCCTTCTCTACGACATTGTCTGCATGATGCACCTGTGTATCTTGCCATGTCTTTACACCTCCTAATTTACTTGTTTATATAATTACACTCTTCTTCTCTTTGGTGGTCTACATCCATTGTGAGGGATTGGAGTAACGTCCTTTATCATAGTTACTTCTAATCCAGTAGCTTGTAATGCTCTTATAGCAGCTTCTCTTCCTGAACCTGGCCCCTTTACGAATACTTCAACAGTTTTTAAACCGTGTTCCATTGCAGCTTTAGCAGCAGTTTCAGCAGCCATTTGAGATGCGAAAGGAGTCGCTTTTCTTGATCCTTTGAATCCTAATTGTCCTGAAGATGCAGCTGATATAGCGTTCCCATGAACATCAGTTAAAGTTATTATTGTATTGTTGAAAGTAGATTGTATATGAGCTTGCCCACGTTCTATATTTTTACGCTCTTTTCTTCTTACACGTGTAACTTTCTTTTGCTTAGCCATTGTTTTCCCTCCTATCTAGTTTTTATTTATTACTTCTTCTTCTTACGAGATACAGTTTTTCTAGGACCTTTTCTAGTTCTAGCGTTAGTCTTAGTTCTTTGTCCTCTTAGTGGAAGACCTTTAGCATGTCTCATACCTCTGTAACATTTTATATCTCTTAATCTCTTTATATTTAAAGCGATTTCTCTTCTTAAGTCACCTTCAACTAAGAAATCATTATCTATTATCTTTCTTAATTCGTTAACTTGCTCTTCTGATAAGTCTTTTATTCTTACGTTAGGATCTATGTCAGCTTTAGCTAATATTTCGTTAGCAGTTGCCTTACCTATACCGTATATATAAGTTAAGCCTATTTCCGCTCTTTTTTCTCTAGGTAAATCTACCCCAGCTATTCTTGCCATTAGTTCGCACCTCCTACACTTAATTTTTTCGATTCTAAACTTGTGTTAATTCATGTTAAATCCGAAACAGATTTCAACGATTTTAAAGTTTAATTGCTAATATCACAATTAAATATTATACTACAAAATTTTACAAATTACTAGTATAATTTATTATCCTTGCTTTTGCTTGTGCTTTGGATTTTCACAGATAACCATTACTTTACCTTTTCTTTTTATAACCTTGCACTTTTCGCATATTGGTTTTACTGATGGTCTTACTTTCATTGTTAATCCCTCCTTAGACTAATATTAAAATAGTCTACTTCTTACGCCAAGTGATTCTTCCTCTTGTAAGGTCATATGGAGAAAGCTCAACATTCACCTTATCACCTTCAAGGATTCTTATGAAGTTCATTCTTAGCTTTCCAGATAAGTGACATAATACTTCATGTCCATTTTCTAATTTTACTTTAAACATAGCATTAGGTAAGTTTTCTGTAACTGTACCTTCTAGTTCTATAACATCTTTTTTGGCCATTAACTAACCAAACCTCCATTTCAATAAGTTAAATCCTTTGATCTAACTTAGTAAGTTGAGCTCTTAAAAAAGCATCTGTATTATTCTGCTTAGATATAATCATTTGTTTTGCTTCTTCGCTAATAAAGTCATATATCTTTAAGTGCTTAACTTTTTTTAGCTTAGGCTTACCAAGTTTTCTTGTCTTACCATCAGATATTAAAACATATTCATGGTCAACTACTTCTACTATAAAAAATAGTCTTCCTTGTTCTCTACCTGATAAAGCTTTTACAACTTGACCTATACTTAGCTTATTTAATAGCATTTATTCACATACTTTATGATTAAAGTGCTGATAATATCAGCGGCTCATCTTCAGTGATTGCTATTGTATGCTCATAATGAGCTGATTTTTTGCCATCTATTGTGACAATTGTCCAGTCATCTGCTAATGTTTTAACGTGATATTTACCAGCGTTAACCATTGGCTCTACAGCTAAGACCATTCCTTCTAAAAGTCTTGGACCTTTACCTGCTGGACCATAGTTAGGTATTTGAGGATCTTCATGAAGTTCAGTTCCAACTCCATGACCAACTAAATCTCTAACTACTGAAAAACCATGTTTTTCAACGTGTGCTTGTACTGCGTGTGAGATATCAGATAATCTATATCCTAGTTTAGCAAATTTTAAACCTTCATAGAAGCTTTCTTTTGTTACTTCTATTAATTTCCTATCTTCTTCAGATATTATTCCTACCCCATGAGTTTTCGCAGAGTCTGAATGATATCCTTTATAATAGGCACCTACATCTAAACTTATAATGTCGCCTTCTTTTAAAATTCTGTTAGCATTTGGTATACCATGAACTACCTCTTCATTTATAGAAGCACATATAGATCCTGGGAAACCTCCATAACCTTTAAAAGATGGAATTGCATTATATTTTCTTATATTCTCTTCAGCTATTTTATCTAACTCTAGTGTAGATATTCCCGGAATAACAGCTGATTTCAATATCTCATGAGTTTCAGCGACAATTTTGCCCGCCTCTCTCATAAGTTCTATTTCTTTTTTTGATTTTAATGTAATCATTATTTTTCACTTCCTAAAGCGTTTACTATATCTTCAAATACCTTATCTATAGATTGTTCCCCATCTATGTTAGCTATTATACCTTGTTTGCTATAATAGTCAACTAATGGTCTAGTCTCATCTAAGTAAACTTGTATTCTCTTTGATACAGTTTCTTCTGTGTCATCTGCTCTTTGGTATAATTCACCTTGGCATACATCACATACTCCTTCAACTTTAGGAGGATTAAACTTAACATGATACGTAGCACCGCAAGATTTACATATTCTTCTTCCTACAGCTCTACCAACTAATATTTCCTTATCAACTTCGATATTAACTACCTTATCTAAAGCTATATTAGTTTTATTTAAAAACGTATCTAAATGTTGAGCTTGAGCAACATTTCTTGGGAATCCATCTAACATAAATCCATTCTTACAGTCATCTTGAGATATTCTGTCTGTAACTAAACCTACAGTTAACTCATCTGGAACTAATAATCCTTGATCTATATATTCTTTAGCTTTCTTTCCAAGCTCTGTTCCTTCTTTTATGTTCTTTCTGAATATATCACCTGTTGATATATGAGGTATATTGTATTTTTCAACAATACCTGCTGCCTGAGTACCTTTACCAGCACCAGGAGGTCCAAGTAATATTATTCTCATACTATCATCTCCAATTTATTTTAAGAAACCTTGGTATGTTCTCATAACCAGATTTGATTCTAACTGTCTCTTAAGTTCTAATGCAACACCAACAACTATTAGTAAAGATGTCCCTACTAGTGTTATTTGAAGTTTCATAAAGAACATTATTATAGCAGATACCATAACGATACAAGCTAAGAATAAAGCTCCAGCTAGAGTAAGTCTTGATAATATTCTATTTAAATAATCTATTGTAGGTTGTCCTGGTCTAATACCTGGTATAAACCCACCGTTATTTTTCATATTATTTGCTATATCTTCTGTATTAAATGATACAGTAGTATAGAAATAAGAGAAGAATACTATCAGCAGAACTTCAAGCGCTCTATAAATCCAAACTCCTGGAGATTGTACTGGATTTAAATATGTTTGCACAAAAGCTTGAGCATCTGCACCCATAAACATTGCTAAAGTTTGAGGGAATGCTAAAAGTGAACTAGCGAAAATTACTGGTATAACTCCCGATTGATTAACTTTCATAGGTATATGAGAACTTTGTCCTCCATACATTTTTCTTCCAACAACTCTTTTTGCATATTGTACTGGGATTTTTCTTGTGGCTTCTTGTATATATGTGACTGCAGTTATTGTTAAAAGTATTACTACTGCTAACAGAGCTACTGCCCATATAGCTATCTTGCCACTTTTTACTAAGTTTACAGTTGATATAACATCTACTGGTATTCTTGAGATAATACCTATAAATATTATAATAGAACTACCATTACCTAATCCTTTTTCAGTAATTTTGTCCCCTATCCACATTAAAAGCATACTTGCTGATACTAATGTCAATATAACTGTTATAATAAAGAATGCATTATCACTTTTTAAAGCTCCTCTTACAATACCTAGCGTTATCGCTATAGCTTGAACAAAAGCTAATGCTAATGCAATGTACTTAGTATATTTATTAATCTTTTTCTTTCCTTCTTCACCAGACTTTTGAAGTTCTTCCAAACTTTCAAAACCTACAGTTAGAAGTTGTATTATGATAGATGCTGTGATATATGGTCCTACACCTAATGCAAATAGTGTAAAGTTACTAAATGCGCCTCCAGTGAACAGATTATATAGGGAAAGAAGACCATTTGAGTCAACCATTCCCTTTATAATACTTGTATCAACTCCAGGAACAGGTATAGCTGCACCTATCCTAAATACTACAATCATCATCAAAGTATATAATATTTTTCTTCTTACATCTTTAAGCTTCCAAGCTTGTTTTAAGTTTGACAGCACGATATCACCCCGCCTATTCGGCTAAGAGCAGCAGATTAGATTAAACTAATTCTGCCTTTCCTCCAGCTTTTTCTATTTTTTCTTGAGCTGAAGCAGTAAACTTAGCAGCCTTAACTGTTAACGCCTTTTCTAAGTTTCCTTCACCTAAGATCTTTATGCCGTCTTTTTCTATTTTGCTTATAACTCTAGCAGCCTTTAAAACTTCAGCAGTTATTTCAGTTCCGTTTTCGAATCTGTTTAAAGCAGCTACATTAACTTCTGTATAAACTTTCTTGAATATGTTGTTGAATCCTCTCTTAGGAAGTCTTCTAGCAAGTGGCATTTGTCCACCTTCGAATCCAACTCTAACTCCACCACCTGAACGAGACCATTGTCCTTTTTGTCCACGTCCTGCAGTCTTACCTTGTCCAGTAGCAGTACCTCTACCTAATCTTTTCTTAGCTCTTACTGCACCTTCAGCAGGTTTTAACTCATGTAACTTCATGGATTGCACCTCCTTATTCGTCTTATCTATTTATTACTCAGCTATTTCAGTTACTTCTACTAAGTGACTAACCTTAGCTATCATCCCTCTTATTTGGGCATTATCTTCTTTAACAACTACTTGTTCTCTTTTTCTTAATCCTAACGCTTCTACGTTTTTCTTTTGGTTAGGAGTAGTTCCTATTATACTTCTAACTAATTTTATTTGTAATTTAGCCATTTCTTACTACCTCCTTACCCTAGAAGGTCCTCAACTTTTTTACCTCTTAATTTAGCTATATCTTCAGCTCTCTTAAGAGATTTAAGTCCTTCTATTGTAGCATTTACCATGTTTCTTGGGTTGTTAGTTCCTAAAGATTTAGCTCTAACATCTGTTAAACCAGCTAACTCAAGTACGGCTCTAGCAGGTCCCCCAGCTATAACTCCTGTACCTTGCTTAGCAGGCATTACTAATATTTTACCAGCACCGAAGTGTCCGTGAACTTCGTGAGGTATAGTTGTACCAACTATAGGTACATTTATAAGATTCTTCTTAGCATCTTCTACTGCTTTCTTTATAGCATCTGGTACTTCCATCGCTTTACCAGTACCTATACCAACGTGTCCGTTTTCATCTCCAACTACTACTAACGCTGCAAATCTGAAGTTTCTACCACCTTTTACAACTTTAGTAACACGTCTAACTTCAACAACTTTTTCTTTTAAGTCAAGTTGTCTGGCATCTATAATCTTACGACGCATGTGCATTTCCCTCCTTTGTTTCTCTTATTAGAACTTAAGTCCAGCTTCTCTAGCAGCTTCTGCTAATACTTGAACTCTTCCGTGATATAAGTATCCACCTCTGTCGAATACAACTTCAGTGATTCCTTTTTCTACAGCTTTCTTAGCCACTAATTCTCCGACCATTTTAGCTGCTTCTTTATTTCCTGTATGACTAACAGCTCCTTTAACGTCTGCGTCTAATGAAGATGCAGATACTAAAGTAACTCTGTTTGTATCATCTATTATTTGAGCGTATATGTTATTAGAACTTCTGAATACACATAATCTTGGTCTTTGAGTAGTTCCAGTTATTTTTCTACGAACTCTCTTATGTCTTTGAAGTCTGTTTGCATTTTTATCAGCTTTCTTTATCACCAGGCTCACTCCTTTCTAGCGTTTAAGTTTGGTATTTATTACTTCTTACCAGTTTTACCTTCTTTACGTCTTACTACTTCACCAGCGTATCTTATACCTTTACCTTTGTATGGCTCTGGCTTTCTCCAGTCTCTTATCTTAGCAGCGTAGTTTCCTACTAATTGCTTATCTATACCTTTAACTGTTAACTCAGTTTGGTTTGGAACTTCAACTGTTATTCCTTCTGGATCTTCCATTTCTACCGGATGAGAGAATCCTAAACTCATAACTAATTTCTTTCCTTGCTTTTGAGCTCTGTATCCAACACCTACTAATTCTAATTTCTTTTCGAAACCGTTAGTAACACCTACTACCATGTTATCTATTAAAGTTCTAGTTAACCCGTGTAGTGCTCTGTGTTGCTTGTTGTTAGTTGGTCTTTCAACAGTTATAGTATTTTCTTCTTGCTTTATAGTTAAAGCAGCATCAAATTGCTTGCTTAATGTACCTTTTGGTCCTTTTACAGTAACTAAGTTTCCTTCAGCTATAGTAACTTCAACACCTGCTGGTACAGTTATTGGTTTAACACCTATTCTTGACATAATCGCACCTCCTTACATCTTTCGTCTATATTACCAAACGTAGCAGATTACTTCTCCACCAACATTTTCTTTTCTAGCTTGCTTATCAGTTAATATTCCTTTAGAAGTAGATATTACTGATATTCCTAAACCGTTTAATACTCTTGGTATTTCGTGCTTAGAAGCGTAAACTCTCATACCAGGCTTAGATATTCTCTTTAATCCTGATATAACTCTTTCTCCTGTTTGTCCGTACTTTAATTGTATTCTTATTATTCCTTGCTTTCCATCTTCTATTACATCGTATCCTCTAACGAATCCTTCTTCTAATAGTATTCTAGCTAATTCTTTCTTTATATTAGAAGCTGGAACATCAACAGTCTCATGTTTAACTACGTTAGCATTTCTTATACGAGTAAGCATATCTGCTATTGGATCTGTCATTGTCATATTGAAACCCTCCTTCCATTTATATCAAAGTTTTACCAACTTGCTTTTCTAACACCAGGTATTTGACCCTTGTAAGCTAATTCTCTAAAGCATATACGGCATATTCCGAACTTTCTAAGTACTGAATGTGGTCTACCGCATATAGTACATCTAGTGTATTCTCTAGTAGCGTACTTTTGTTTTCTTTGTTGTTTTACAACCATCGCTTTTCTAGCCACTGGAATCCCTCCTTCTTTTCTTAGCTTAGAAAATTGCCTTTTCTAAGCTTACTTAGAAAATGGCATTCCTAATAATTTTAATAATTCACGTGCTTCTTCGTCAGTTTTCGCAGTAGTAACAAATATTATATCCATTCCTCTTACTTTGTCTACCTTATCGTATTCTATTTCAGGGAATATTAATTGTTCTTTAACACCTAAAGCGTAGTTACCTCTACCATCGAATGCGTTAGCGTTAACTCCTCTGAAGTCTCTAACTCTTGGTAAAGATACAGATACTAACTTGTCCATGAAGTAGTACATTTTGTCAGCTCTTAATGTAACTTTTGCACCTATTGGCATCCCTTCTCTTAATTTGAAGTTCGCAACAGATTTTCTTGCTCTAGTTATAACTGGCTTTTGACCAGATATCATTTCCATTTCTTCTACTGCTTTTTCTAATCCTTTTGGATTTTCTCTAGCATCTCCTATACCCATGTTGATAACTATTTTCTCTAACTTAGGTATTTCCATAACATTCTTATATCCGAATTTCTCCATTAAAGCAGGAGCAACTTCTTTCATGTATTTTTCTTGTAATCTAGAAGCCATTTAAGGTCCCTCCTTTCAAGCTAAATTATATTTCTTTTCCGCTCTTTACTGATACTCTTACTTTTTTTCCATCCTTCATTTCAAATCTAACTCTTGTACCTTTTCCTGTTTCAGGATCTACTGGCATTACGTTAGATATGTGTATTGAAGCTTCTTTGTTTACTATTCCACCTTGTGGGTTTATAGCAGTTGGTTTTTGGTGCTTAGTTATTACGTTTACACCTTCAACTAATACTCTGTTAGCCTTAGGGAATACTTTAGTAACTGTACCTTTTTTACCCTTATCTTTACCTGCTATAACTACAACAGTGTCACCTTTTTTAACACGCATCATGTCCTATTGCACCTCCTTATTATAGTACTTCTGGAGCAAGAGAAACTATTTTCATAAAGTCATTATCTCTTAACTCTCTAGCAACAGGCCCGAATATACGAGTTCCTACTGGAGTTTTATCGTCTTTTATTATAACTGCAGCATTTTCGTCGAAAGATATATAACTTCCGTCTTTACGTCTCACGCCTTGCTTAGTTCTTACTATAACAGCTTTAACAACTTTACCTTTTTTTACAACTCCACCAGGTGTTGCACTTTTAACAGTAGCAACTATTACGTCGCCTATGTTACCATATCTTCTTTTACTTCCGCCTAGTACACGTATGCATAGTATTTCTTTAGCACCAGAGTTATCCGCAACTCTTAAACGTGTTTCTTGTTGTATCATATCGTAATCCCTCCTTTACCAATAAACTACTTAACTTTTTCAACAACTTCAACTAATCTGAATCTCTTATCCTTTGATAAAGGTCTAGTTTCCATTATTTTAACTTTATCTCCGATTCTACAAACATTTTGTTCATCGTGAGCTTTGAATTTTTTAGTTCTCTTAACTGGCTTGTTGTATAATGGGTGACGTACGAAGTCTTCAACAGCAACAACTATTGTTTTGTCCATTTTGTCACTTACAACACGGCCTATTCTAACTTTTCTTCTTCCTCTTTCCATGGTTAAAAAGCCTCCTTTCCAAATTAAGCTCTAGTTTCGTTTAACTTTCTTTCAGCAAGTATAGTTTTAACTCTAGCTATATCTTTCTTAACGAATTTTATTCTTGCTGTGTTTTCTAATTGACCAGTAGCTAATTGGAATCTTAAGCTAAATAATTCACTTTTGAAGTCATTTAATCTATTCATTAGCTCTTCGCTTGTTAAATCTCTTAATTCTTTAGCTTTCATCCTATTCACCACCTTTTACTTCTAAATCTTCACGCTTTACAAACTTACATTTTACAGGAAGTTTGTGCATAGCAAGTCTCATTGCTTCTCTAGCTTTTTCTTCAGAAACACCTGCTAATTCGAACATAACTCTTCCTGGCTTAACAACTGCTACCCAGTATTCTGGTGAACCTTTACCGGCACCCATACGAGTTTCAGCAGGTTTTCTTGTTACTGGTTTATGTGGGAATATTTTTATCCAAACTTTTCCCCCTCTTTTTATAGATCTAGTCATAGCGATTCTGGCAGCTTCTATTTGGTTAGAAGTTATCCAAGAAGCTTCTAAAGCAACTAGTCCGAACTCACCGTAAGTAACTTTGTTACCCTTGTGAGCTTTTCCAGCCATACTTCCTCTATGAACTCTACGACGCTTTACTCTTTTTGGCATTAACATGAGTATTTCCTCCTTCCTCGAACCTTTTTAATATTAGTTATCTTTCTTTTCAGTTCTTTGAGGTCTTGATCCTTGAGGTCTTTGTCCTTGAGGTCTTTGTCCTCTGTTGTTTCCTCTATCATTCCCTCTTCTATCGTTTCTTCTGTTATCTCTTCTATCGTTTCTCTTGTTGTTTCTTCTGTTGTCTCTTCTATCTTCTCTTGGGTTTACACCGTTTCTAGTTGGAAGAACTTCTCCGTTACATATCCAAACTTTTATACCAGTTTTCCCGTAAGTAGTGTTAGCTTCAGCGAAACCGTAATCTATATCAGCTCTTAATGTTTGAAGAGGTACATTTCCTTCACTGTATCCTTCAGTTCTAGCCATTTCAGCTCCACCTAATCTTCCTGAAGCAGAAACTTTTATACCTTTAACTCCAGACTTCATAGCTCTTTGTATAGCTTGTTTCATAGCTCTTCTGAAAGCAACCCTTCTTTCTATAGCTAATGCTATATTTTCTGCCACTAATTGAGCATCTTTATCTGGGTTTCTAACTTCAACTATGTTAACTATAACAGTCTTCTTAGTCATTTTTTCTAATTCAGCTTTTAAAGCTTCTATACCAGCACCAGCTTTTCCTATAACTACACCTGGCTTAGCAACGTGTAAGTCTATCTTAACCTTGTTTGCTGATCTTTCTATTTCTATCTTCGCAACTCCTGAAGAATATAATCTATTCTTTAAGAATTTACGTATATTATGGTCTTCTAATAATAAATTTCCGAACTCTTTTTTATCTGCGAACCATCTTGAGTCCCAATCTTTTATAACACCGACTCTTAGTCCGTGTGGATTAACCTTTTGACCCATTACTTTCCCTCCTATCTATTTATTATTTTCTTTCCTTAAGAACAACCTCTATGTGAGAAGTTCTTTTTCTTATCATTGTTGCACGTCCCATAGCTCTAGGCATGAATCTCTTCATTGTTGGTCCTTGGTTTGCAACTATTGATGCAACGTATAAATTTTCAACGTTCATCTCATGGTTATTTTCAGCGTTTGCCTTAGCAGACTTAACAACCTTAGCTATTATATCAGCTGCTCCTCTTGGAGTGAACTTTAATATTGCTAACGCTTCGTCTACATTTTTTCCTCTAACAAGGCTGCAGATTTGTCCTGCTTTTCTTGGTGATACACGTACATATTTAGCAGTAGCTTTTGCTTCCATTTGCTATTCCTCCTTCCTTAGCGAAAAATTAATTATTTTCTCTTATTAGATTTTTCGTCGTCCTTGTGTCCTTTGAAAGTTCTTGTAGGAACGAATTCTCCTAACTTGTGTCCAACCATGTCTTCTGTTATAAATACAGGTACATGTCTTCTTCCATCATGAACAGCTATAGTATGTTCTACCATTTGAGGGAATATAGTTGAACTTCTTGACCAAGTTTTTATAACTTCTTTATTTCCACTAGCGTTCATAGCCTCTATTTTCTTTAAAAGTCTCGCATGTACGAAAGGTCCTTTTTTAGTTGATCTTGACATTTAAACTCCTCCTTTCCGAGCAAAAGTAAATCTATTACTTAGTTCTTCTTGATACTATTAACTTATCAGAAGCTTTGTTTTTCTTTCTAGTTTTGTATCCAAGAGCTGGTTTACCCCATGGAGTAACTGGTGAAGGTCTACCTATTGAAGTTCTACCTTCCCCACCACCGTGTGGATGGTCACAAGGGTTCATTACAGAACCTCTAACTGTAGGTCTTATACCCATATGTCTCTTTCTACCTGCTTTACCTATAACAACGTTACCGTGTTCTATGTTACCAACTTGTCCTATAGTAGCTTTACACTCTATAGAAACGAATCTCATTTCTCCTGATGGTAATCTTAATAAAGCTTTCTTTCCTTCTTTAGCCATTAATTGAGCAGAAACTCCAGCAGATCTTACTAATTGAGCTCCTTTTCCTGGCTTTAATTCTATGTTGTGTATTACAGTACCTACTGGCATGTCCTTTAATGCTAATGCATTTCCTGGCTTTATGTCAGCTGTTGGTCCTGATAATAATGTATCTCCAACATTTATTCCAACAGGTGCTAATATATATCTCTTTTCACCATCTGCATAGTGTAATAAAGCTATGTTAGCTGTTCTGTTTGGATCGTATTCAACAGTAGCAACCTTTGCAGGTACTCCGTCTTTATTTCTTTTGAAATCTATTATTCTATATTTTCTTCTGTTTCCTCCACCTCTGTGACGAACAGTTATTTTACCGTGAGCATTTCTACCAGAGTTCTTCTTTAATGAAACTAAAAGAGATTTTTCTGGTTCATTGCAAGTTATCTCATCAGAAACTAAAACTGTCATTTGTCTTAAGGCAGGAGAAGTTGGTTTAAACTTTTTTATAGCCATCTGTTTTCCCTCCTTCGTTTACTAGGGTTAAATTACATACCTTGGAAGAATTCTATTTCTTTGCTATCAGCAGCTAATTTAACTACTGCTTTCTTGAAGCTTGCAGTTCTTCCTTCGTATCTACCCATTCTCTTAACTTTTCCATCGTAGTTTAATGTGTTAACTTTTTCAACATTAACTCCGAATATAGCTTCTACAGCTTTCTTTATTTCAGTTTTGTTTGCACTCTTAGCAACAACAAAAGTGTATTTCTTTCCAACCATCTCAGTCATACTTTGTTCAGTAACAACTGGCTTTATTATTATATCATGTGGATTAGTCATTATGCGTACACCTCCTCCACTTTTTTAACAGCGTCTGTAGTTATTATGAATGAATCATACTTTAATATATCGTAAACATTTATAGTGTTAACTGTAGCAGTTGCAACACCTTCTATGTTTCTAGCTGATCTTATTACGTTTTCGTTGTTTTCAGCAGTTACTACTAAAGCTTTCTTAGCAGCGTTTATGTTCTTTAATATAGCAGCGAATTCTTTAGTCTTAGGAGCTTCCATTGTTAAAGCATCTAATACTATCATTTCACCATTTTGAACTTTTGAAGATAAAGCAGATTTCATAGCTAATCTTCTAACTTTCTTAGGTAAAGTATATCTGTAATCTCTTGGCTTAGGTGCAAAAGCAACTCCTCCGCCAACCCATTGTACAGCTCTTATAGAACCTTGTCTAGCTCTACCTGTTCCTTTTTGTTTCCAAGGTTTTCTTCCGCCACCTCTAACTTCTGCTCTAGTTTTAGCAGATTGAGTACCTTGTCTCTTGTTTGCTAATTGATTTTTAACAACTTCATATAAAACGTGTTCGTTAACTTCTACGTTGAATATAGCATCAGCTAATTCTATTTCCCCAACGTTTTGTCCAGTTATATTTAATACATTTAATTTTGGCATTGTGCTTCCTCCTTTCTTAGGTTAGTTATTATTTAGAAGCTTTAACAGCTTCCTTTATAGTTACTACTGAACCTTTAGCTCCTGGTATAGCACCCTTAACTAATATAAGGTTCTTATCAGCATCTACTTTAACAACTTCTAAGTTTTGTATAGTAACTTTAACGCTACCCATGTGTCCAGCTAATTTTTTGTTTTTGAAAACTCTACCTGGGAAAGAACATGCTCCCATTGAACCTGGTCTTCTGTGGTATCTAGAACCGTGAGATTCAGGACCTCTAGATTGTCCATGTCTCTTTATAGGACCTTGGAATCCCTTACCTTTACTTGTTCCAGTTACATCTATTTTTTCACCTGCAGCGAATAAATCAGCCTTTATTTCTTGTCCAACTGAGTATTCTTCTGTAGATTCTACTCTGAATTCTTTTAAGTGTTTCTTTAATACATTAGCAGCAGCTAAATGACCTTTTTGAGGCTTGTTTAAAGATTTTTCTTTAGCATCTTCAAAACCAACTTGAACTGCGTTGTATCCATCTTTTTCAGTTGTTTTAACTTGAGTTACAACTACTGGTCCTGCCTCAACCACTGTTACTGGTACTACTATACCTTCTTCAGTGAATATTTGAGTCATTCCAACTTTTCTTCCTAATATTCCTTTCATATTAGCACCTCCTATAATCTTACAGCGGATTATACTATTGTATAATCATTCTAAGATAGTTACCTTATAGGATAAGTATCTTAGGTTGCTATTATAACTTTATTTCTATATCAACACCAGCTGGTAAGTCTAATCTCATTAATGAGTCAACTGTCTTAGGTGTTGGGTTAGCTATGTCTATTAATCTCTTGTGAGTTCTTATTTCGAATTGCTCTCTAGAGTCTTTGTACTTATGAACAGCTCTTAATATAGTTACTACTTGCTTTTCTGTTGGTAGTGGCACAGGTCCTGAAACTTGTGATCCAGCTTTCTTAGCAGTTTCAACTATTTTAGCAGCTGAAAAATCTAATAATTTGTGATCATATGACTTTAATCTTATTCTTATTTGTTCATTTTTAGCCATTGTATTTTCCCTCCTTTATCGCACGTTATCTTTTAGTTACGCACGACTTATGCCGATACACACTTCCGGGTGTGTTGTGTTTTTTCACTCGACAGTCGGTCGCCCTTAACTAAGATTTAGTTTATATTTTCGTATCTCTCAAGCACACTATTATATTTTAAATCATTTTTTACTATTTTTCAAGTTTTTTTTATAATTTTACAAAGTTTATTTTTTTATGTAAAACTTAGGAACAAACTCGATTTGTGTCCTTTTCCAAGGCACTCATTTAGTATATAAAATTTTGTCTCCATTGTCAAATAAATATAACTAGCATTTTATCACTTTATTTCATTTTTATTACTTATATCAAAAAAGAGGGAGCAAGCTCCCCCTTTATATATAGATTAATCACTTAAGAAAAGATTACTCTATTATAGAAGCAACAACACCTGATGCTACTGTTCTTCCACCTTCTCTTATTGCGAATCTTAATCCTTCTTCTATTGCTATTGAGTTTATTAACTCTATAGTCATTTGTATGTTATCTCCAGGCATAACCA
>NZ_JADOZQ010000012.1:22510-63118 GCF_015669105.1 Romboutsia sp. D33t1_170424_H2
TGCGAATCTTAATCCTTCTTCTATTGCTATTGAGTTTATTAACTCTATAGTCATTTGTATGTTATCTCCAGGCATAACCATTTCTGTACCTTCTGGTAACTTACAAGTTCCTGTTACGTCAGTTGTTCTGAAGTAGAATTGTGGTCTGTATCCATCGAAGAATGGAGTATGTCTTCCACCTTCTTCTTTTTTAAGAACGTATACTTCTGCATTGAACTTAGTGTGAGGCTTAACTGTTCCTGGCTTAGCCATAACTTGTCCTCTTTCTATTTCATTTCTTTGTACACCTCTTATTAATGCTCCTATGTTATCTCCAGCTTGTGCTTGGTCTAATAACTTTCTGAACATTTCTACTCCTGTTACTACAACTTTTCTTGGCTCGTCAGCAAGTCCTACTATTTCAACTTCGTCTTGAACCTTTAATACTCCTCTTTCAACTCTACCTGTAGCAACTGTTCCTCTACCTGTTATAGAGAATACGTCTTCTACTGGCATTAAGAAGTCTTTGTCAACGTCTCTTTCTGGAGCTGGTATATATTCATCTATTTGCTCGAATAATTCAACTATTTTGTCTCCCCACTCTGAAGAAGAATCTTGTAATGCCATTAAAGCAGATCCTCTTACTATTGGAGTGTCATCTCCTGGGAATTCGTACTCATTTAATAAGTCTCTAACTTCCATTTCAACTAACTCTAATAATTCTTCGTCGTCTACCATATCACACTTGTTTAAGAATACTACTATGTATGGTACACCAACTTGTCTTGATAATAATATATGCTCTCTTGTTTGAGGCATTGGTCCATCAGTTGCTGAACAAACTAATATAGCACCATCCATTTGAGCTGCTCCTGTTATCATGTTCTTAACGTAGTCAGCATGTCCTGGACAGTCAACGTGTGCGTAGTGTCTGTTTGGAGTTTCGTATTCAACGTGAGCAGTTGATATTGTGATTCCTCTTTCTCTTTCTTCTGGAGCTTTATCTATGTTAGCGAAATCTACTGCTTCTCCTAATTGATATCTATCGAATAAAGTTTTTGTTATTGCAGCTGTTAATGTAGTTTTACCGTGGTCAACGTGTCCTATAGTTCCTATATTAACGTGCGGCTTATTTCTTTCAAATTTAGCTTTAGCCATTTTGAAATACCTCCCTATATATATTTTATGTAAGACGAGGTAACCTCGTCTTACTTATTATACTTATTTTTAAAAAAATTATTATTTTCCTTCAGCTATTTTCTTAGCAACTGAAGCTGGAACTTGCTCGTAGTGGTCGAATATCATTGTGTATGTTGCACGACCTTGAGTAGATGATCTTAACTCAGTAGAGTATCCAAACATTTCTGAAAGTGGAACGAATGCATTTATAACTTGTGCACCAGATCTAGCTTCCATACCTTGTATTAAACCTCTCTTAGAGTTTAATCCACCCATAACATCTCCCATGTACTCTTCTGGAGTAACAACTTCAACTTTGAAGTAAGGCTCAAGTAATACTGCATTACCTTTCTTCATAGCTTCCTTCATAGCCATAGAACCAGCCATCTTGAATGCCATTTCTGATGAATCGACTTCATGGTAAGAACCATCGTATAATTCAACAGCAACGTCAACAACTGGGTATCCAGCAACTATACCAGATTGCATTGCACCTTGTATACCTGCATCAGTTGGTCCAACATATTCCTTAGGAACAGATCCACCAACAGTTTTGTTTTCAAACTTGTAACCAGCACCTGGCTCTTGAGGATTAACTCTGATCTTAACGTGTCCGTATTGTCCTCTACCTCCTGATTGCTTAGAGTACTTGTATTCAACATCTACTGGTTGAGTTATAGTTTCTCTGTAAGCAACTTGTGGAGCACCAACGTTAGCTTCAACTTTGAATTCTCTTAATAATCTATCAACTATTATCTCTAAGTGTAATTCACCCATACCAGATATTATAGTTTGTCCTGTTTCTTCATCAGTCTTAACTCTGAAAGTTGGATCCTCTTCAGCTAATTTTTGAAGAGCTATACCCATCTTTTCTTGAGCTGCTTTAGACTTAGGCTCTATAGCAACAGATATAACTGGCTCAGGGAATTCCATAGATTCAAGTATTATTGGATTAGCTGGATCACATAAAGTATCTCCAGTAGTAGTATCTTTTAATCCTACTGCTGCAGCTATGTCTCCTGCGTATACTTCTGTTATTTCTTCTCTTGTATTAGCATGCATTTGTAGTATACGTCCTATTCTTTCTCTCTTACCTTTAGTAGAGTTTAGTACGTATGATCCACCTTGCATTATTCCAGAGTAAACTCTGAAGAATGCTAACTTACCAACGAATGGGTCAGTCATTATTTTGAATGCTAAAGCTGAGAATGGTTCTTCATCAGATGAGTGTCTTTCTGCTTCTTCACCATTTTCTAATATACCTTTTATAGCAGCTATATCAGTTGGAGCTGGTAAATAATCAACAACTGCATCTAATAATAACTGAACACCTTTGTTCTTGTAAGCAGATCCACAGAATACTGGGTTCATTTCACAAGCTATAGTAGCCTTTCTTATAGCAGTTTTTAACTCTTCTATAGTTGGCTCTTCACCTTCAAGATATTTCATCATTAGATCTTCATCAGTTTCAGCTACTGCTTCAACCATTTTTTCTCTCCACTCTTGAGCTAATTCTTTCATATCTTCTGGTATTTCAGTTATTTCTATTTCTTTTCCTAAGTCGTCTTTATAGATATGAGCTTTCATTTCTAATAAGTCAACTTCACCTTCTAACCAATCTTCTTTACCTATTGGTAATTGCATTGGTACAGCATTTGCATTTAATCTTTCTCTCATCATTGATACAACGTTAAAGAAGTCTGCACCCATGATGTCCATTTTATTTACGAATGCTATTCTAGGTACACCGTAGTTATCAGCTTGTCTCCATACGTTCTCAGATTGAGGTTCAACCCCACCTTTAGCACAGAATACAGCAACTGAACCGTCAAGAACTCTTAGAGATCTTTCAACCTCAACTGTGAAGTCGACGTGTCCTGGTGTATCTATTATGTTTATTCTATGGTCTCTCCATGCAGCAGTAGTAGCGGCAGAAGTTATTGTTATACCTCTTTCCTTCTCTTGCTCCATCCAGTCCATTTGAGAAGCTCCTTCGTGAGTTTCTCCTATTTTATGTGTTTGCCCTGTATAGAATAGGATTCTTTCTGTAGTAGTAGTTTTTCCTGCATCTATATGAGCCATGATTCCTATATTTCTAGTTCTTTCTAAAGGAAACTTTCTAGCCATGGTTCTCCTCCTTACGATATCCCTTAAAAGGTATCTTTATATCCTACTATTAGAATCTGTAGTGAGCAAATGCTTTATTAGCCTCTGCCATCTTATGAGTATCTTCTTTCTTCTTAACTGAAGCTCCTGTGTTGTTTGCAGCGTCCATTATTTCTTTCGCTAACTTTTCAACCATTCCTTTTTCTCCACGAGCTCTAGTGTAGTTTACTAACCATCTTAAACCTAAAGTTTGTCTTCTTTCTGGTCTAACTTCAACTGGAACTTGGTAGTTAGCTCCACCAACTCTTCTAGCTTTAACTTCTAAAACAGGCATTATGTTATCCATAGCTCTGTTGAATACTTCTATGGCTTCTTCTCCTGTTCTTTCAGCTACTAAAGCAAAAGCATCATATACTATTGTTTGAGCTTTTCCTTTTTTTCCATCTATCATTAAATTGTTTATTAACTTAGTAACAACTTTACTTCCATACATTGGATCAGCTAATACTTCTCTCTTTGGAACATTACCTTTTCTTGGCATTTTGCTTCCCTCCTTAATTATTTGATATTATTAAATCATAGGTACTCGACATCATAATATGCCGTGATGCCATAAATATCTATATATATTTAAAGCACCGCACTATAATCAATTGTTAACTTTTACTATTTCTTTGCAGCTTTAGGTCTCTTAGCACCGTACTTAGATCTTGCTTGCATTCTCTTATCAACACCTGCAGTATCTAATGTACCTCTTAATATGTGGTATCTAACCCCTGGAAGGTCTTTTACTCTTCCTCCTCTTATAAGAACAACACTATGCTCTTGTAAGTTGTGTCCTTCACCTGGTATATAAGCAGAAACTTCTATTCCGTTTGTTAATCTAACTCTGGCAACTTTTCTTAAAGCTGAGTTAGGTTTCTTAGGAGTTACTGTTTTAACTGAAGTACAAACTCCTCTTTTTTGTGGTGAACTTGTGTTAGTAGATTTCTTGTGTAAAGAATCGTACCCTTTTTGTAATGCTGGAGCAGTAGATTTCTTTTCTATTGCTTGTCTTCTTTTACGAACTAATTGGTTAATTGTTGGCATCATCTGCACCTCCTTTTCCAAATTTTCGATCTTAATGACCGCCAACTACATCAATATGAAAGCATATTGATTCATAGTAACTTACGTTACTCACAATTAAATGTCTATTAACTCACATTCCTGTGGTTTTAGCTCTTTGCAGTTTGGTGCTGCTAGTTCTTTAATTATATAAAGTCCAATTGAAAACTCTAAGAGCCATAAGCTCTTAGATAACTTTCAATTGCACACTTTAACATTTTATCACCAGACATAATTACTGTCAAGTTACTTTCTAGCTATTAATCGGCTAGTTCAAGCTTACTCTTCAATTTTTTCAACAGCTATGTTCTTGTATCTCTTCATACCTGTTCCTGCTGGTATTAATTTACCTATTATAACATTCTCTTTAAGACCTATTAAGTGATCTTCCTTACCTTTTATAGCTGCTTCAGTAAGAACTCTTGTTGTTTCTTGGAATGAAGCTGCAGATAAGAATGATTCTGTAGCAAGAGAAGCTTTAGTTATACCAAGTAAAGTTCTCTTAGCAACTGCTGGTCTTAAACCGTTAGCAATAGCTTCTTCATTACATTTATTGAATGTTAATACATCTTCATAACCACCTGGTAATAATTCTGTATCTCCTGGATCTTCAACCTTAACTTTAGATAGCATTTGTCTAACTATAACTTCTATATGCTTATCGTTAACGTCAACCCCTTGCATTCTATAAACTCTTTGAACTTCTTTAACTATATAGTTTTGAACTCCACTTATACCTTGTACTCTTACTATATCATGTGGATTTATAGAACCTTGAGTTAATGGATCTCCTGCTTCAACCATTTGACCTTGCTTAACTCTTATTCTTGATCCGTAAGGTATTGCATATACTTGAGTTTCTCCTTCTTGTGGTATTACAGCTACTTCTTTTCTCTTACCAGTTTCATCTATTTCAACTCTACCAGCAACTTCTGTTATAACTGCTAAACCTTTTGGTTTTCTGGCTTCGAATAATTCCTCAACCCTTGGAAGACCTTGAGTTATATCTCCACCGGCAACCCCACCTGTATGGAATGTACGCATTGTAAGCTGTGTTCCTGGCTCCCCGATTGATTGAGCAGCTATTATACCTACAGCTTCACCTATGTTTACTTCCTTACCTGTTGCAAGGTTTCTACCATAACACTTAGAACAAACTCCGTGGTTTGTCTTACAGTTAAGAACTGTTCTTATTTCAACTTTTTCTATTCCAGCTTCAACTATTCTATCAGCATCAGCTTCTTGTATCATAGCATCAGCTTCAACTATAACTTCACCAGTTGTAGGATTTACTATAGGAGCTATAGTATATCTTCCAACAATTCTATCGTATAGTTCTTCTATTACTTCGTTTCCATCTTTTATTGCAGTAACTTCTGTTACATCACTAGTTCCACAGTCTATTTCTCTTACTATAACATCTTGACTGACATCAACAAGTCTTCTTGTTAAGTAACCTGAATCGGCTGTACGAAGCGCTGTATCGGCAAGACCTTTTCTAGCACCATGTGATGATGTGAAGTATTCCATTACTGTTAACCCTTCACGGAAGTTAGATTTAACTGGAACTTCAACTGTTTTACCAGATGCATTGGCCATCAGACCACGCATACCAGCTAACTGTCTTATCTGGTTCTTAGAACCTCTGGCTCCAGAGTGAGCCATTATGAATATATTATTAAGCCTTTCTAGACCTGACATAAGAGCATCTGTAACTTTTTCAGTAGTCTCTGTCCAAGTTTCTATAACTCTTTCATATCTTTCTTCGTCAGATATAAGACCTCTTCTATATGCTTTTTCATATTTATCAACTTTTTCTTCTGCAGCTGCTATATGATCCTTCTTCTCTTCAGGTATCTTCATATCTGCAACGGCAACTGTTATACCACCTCTAGTAGAGAATTTAAATCCTAAAGATTTTATGTGGTCTAACATCATAGCTGTTCTAGTGTTTCCATGTCTTCTGAAACACTTATCTATTATTTTACCTAGAGATTTTTTGTCAACTAAGAAATCAACTTCTAATCCAAATGGATCTTTCTCTCTATCAACAAATCCTAAGTCTTGAGGTATATTTTCATTGAATATAAATCTACCTACTGTACTTTCAACTAAAGAACTTCTTCCATCTTCAAGTACAACTCTCATCTTTACTAATGAATGTAATTCAACCGCTTTATTCTCATAAGCAAGTAACATTTCATTGTAATCTTTAAATATTGTACCTGTTCCTTTTTCTCCACCTTGGTCTTCTATTGTTAAGTAGTAACAACCTAGAACCATATCCTGAGAAGGAGTAGTTATTGGTGTACCATCTTTAGGTGCAAGTATGTTGTTTACAGATAGCATTAAGAATCTTGCTTCTGCTTGTGCTTCTACTGATAAAGGAACGTGAACCGCCATCTGGTCACCGTCGAAGTCAGCGTTGTACGCTGTACATACTAGTGGATGTAGTTTTATTGCTTTACCTTCTACTAATACAGGTTCAAATGCTTGTATACCAAGTCTGTGTAGAGTAGGAGCACGGTTAAGTAGAACTGGATGACTCTTTATAACTTCTTCTAAAACATCCCAAACT
The DNA here is from genome assembly GCF_015669105.1 of Romboutsia sp. D33t1_170424_H2. Classification (NCBI taxonomy): domain Bacteria; kingdom Bacillati; phylum Bacillota; class Clostridia; order Peptostreptococcales; family Peptostreptococcaceae; genus Romboutsia; species Romboutsia sp. D33t1_170424_H2. The sequence goes on from NZ_JADOZQ010000012.1 coordinate 29,460, forward strand.
TCTGGCTTAACTTTTTCTACTATAGTTTTTGCACTCTTTATGTTGTGTGCATAACCTTCTTTAACTAATCTATCCATAACGAATGGCTTGAATAATTCAAGGGCCATTTTCTTTGGAAGACCACATTGATAGAATTTAAGTTCTGGTCCAACAACTATAACTGAACGTCCTGAGTAGTCAACACGCTTACCAAGTAAGTTTTGACGGAAACGTCCTTGCTTACCTTTTAGCATGTCTGATAAAGACTTAAGTGGTCTATTACCAGGTCCTGTTACAGGTCTACCTCTTCTACCATTGTCGATTAAAGCATCTACAGCTTCTTGAAGCATTCTCTTTTCATTTCTAACGATTATGTCAGGAGCTCCAAGTTCTAATAATCTCTTTAATCTGTTATTTCTATTTATAACTCTTCTGTATAAATCATTTAGGTCAGAAGTTGCAAATCTTCCACCATCAAGTTGTACCATTGGTCTTAAATCTGGTGGTATTACTGGAATAGCATCTAATATCATCCACTCAGGCTTGTTTCCTGACTTTCTGAATGCTTCCACAACTTCTAATCTTCTTATAGTTCTAACTCTCTTTTGTCCAGTGCTGTCCTTAAGGTCAGCTCTTAACTCTTTGCTTTCTTGCTCTAAATCAATATTTTGTAATAATTGTTTTACAGCTTCAGCACCCATACCTACTGTGAAAGTATTGTATCCATACTTATCAACTGCAGTTCTGTATTCTTTTTCTGTTAATAATTGCTTAGCATTTAATCCAGTTTCTCCTGGATCAACTACTACGTATGAAGCAAAGTATAGTATCTTCTCTAAAGATCTAGGAGACATATCAAGTAAAAGTCCCATTCTACTTGGTATCCCTTTGAAGTACCAGATATGAGACATAGGAGCTGCTAGCTCTATATGTCCCATTCTTTCTCTTCTTACTTTAGCTTTAGTAACTTCTACTCCACATCTATCACAAACTACACCTTTGTATCTTACTCTTCTATATTTACCACAGTGACATTCCCAGTCTTTTTGAGGTCCAAATATTCTTTCACAGAAAAGACCATCTTTTTCTGGTTTTAGTGTACGGTAGTTTATAGTTTCAGGCTTTTTTACTTCTCCTCTAGACCATTGTCTTATTTTCTCTGGAGAAGCTAGTGCTATCTTTATCGACTCAAAATTGTTTAATTCAAACAAGGAGTTCTCTCCCTTCTATTTGATATTTACATTAATAAAAATATTATACATCAAAGTCTTCTGTATCATCATAGTCTATTTCATCATAAACTATGTCTTCTTCAAATTCAATGTTATCCATATCACCATTCTCGAAATCTTCTTCTTCGATTTCTTCTATTATATGGTCATCTTCCATTTCTTTAACATTTTCTATTATATCTAATTCAAATTCACCAGTAGTTTCTTCTACATCTAGTGATTCTCTGACTTCTATTTCTTGATCTTCATCAGTTAATACCTTTACATCTAAGCATAAACTTTGAAGTTCTTTTATAAGAACCTTGAATGATTCTGGTATTCCTGGTTCAGGTATATTTTCACCTTTTACGATTGCTTCGTATGCTCTAACACGTCCTACAACGTCGTCAGATTTAACAGTAAGTATTTCTTGAAGTATATGAGCAGCTCCGTATGCTTCTAGAGCCCAAACCTCCATCTCACCGAATCTTTGTCCACCGAATTGTGCTTTACCACCTAGTGGTTGTTGAGTTACTAATGAGTATGGTCCTGTACTTCTAGCATGTAACTTATCATCAACTAAGTGATGTAGTTTTAACATGTACATGTATCCAACTGTTATTGGGTTATCGAAAGTATCACCTGTTCTACCATCATATAAAGTTATCTTTCCATCTTCTGGGTATCCAGCTTCAACTAATGCTTTTCTTATATCTGGCTCTTTTGCACCATCAAATACTGATGTAGCAACATGCCATCCTAAAGCCTTAGCAGCAAGACCTAAATGAACTTCAAGAACCTGTCCGATGTTCATACGAGATGGTATACCTTGTGGGTTAAGAACTATATCTAATGGTGTTCCGTCTGGCATGAATGGCATATCTTCTTCTGGTAAGATTCTAGATATAACCCCTTTATTACCATGACGTCCGGCCATTTTATCCCCAACAGTTATCTTTCTCTTCTTAGCTATATAACATCTAACTAATTCATTAACACCTGGAGATAAATCGTCACCATTTTCTCTAGTGAACACTTTAACATCAACTATTATACCAGATTCTCCATGAGGAACCTTAAGTGAAGTATCTCTAACTTCTCTAGCTTTTTCTCCGAATATAGCACGAAGTAATCTTTCTTCTGCAGTAAGCTCAGTTTCTCCTTTTGGAGTTACTTTACCAACTAATATATCTCCAGAATCTACTTCAGCACCTATTCTGATTATACCTCTTTCGTCTAAGTTCTTTATAGCACTTTCTCCAACGTTAGGTATATCTCTAGTTATTTCTTCAGGTCCTAACTTAGTATCTCTAGCTTCACATTCATATTCTTCTATATGAATTGTTGATAATCTATCTTCTTTAACTAATCTTTCATTTATTAAGATGGCATCTTCGTAGTTATAACCTTCCCAAGTCATGAACGCTATGAAGCAGTTTCTTCCTAATGCTACTTCTCCAAGATCTGTTGAAGGTCCGTCAGCTATAACATCACCTTTTTCTATCTTATCTCCTTTATTTATTATAGGAGTTTGATTTATACAAGTACCTTGGTTTGAACGCTTAAACTTAAGTAATTTATATCTATCTTTGTTTCCATCTTCTCTTTTAATTATTATTTCATCAGCTGTAACTCTATCAGCTATACCAGAGTTCTTAGCAACAACAACTGCTCCAGAGTCTTTAGCAGCTCTGTACTCAACCCCTGTACCTATGATTGGAGCTTCTCTTCTCACTAGAGGTACTGCTTGACGTTGCATGTTCGATCCCATCAGCGCACGGTTGGCATCGTCATTTTCTAAGAATGGTATCATTGCAGTTGCTATAGAAACAACTTGCTTTGGAGATATATCCATGTAGTCAACTCTTGATACTGGAACTAGTTCAACAGCACCATTTTTAGTTCTACATACTAATCTCTTATTTATGAATGTTCCATCTTCTTCTAATGGTTCATTAGCCTGAGCTCTTATGAATAAATCTTCTTCATCAGCTGTTAAGTAATGTATCTCATCAGTTACTCTACCATTTTCCTTATCTACTTTTCTATAAGGAGATTCTATGAAACCAAATTCATTTATCTTAGCATAAGTACCTAATGAGTTTATAAGACCGATGTTTGGTCCTTCTGGTGTCTCTATAGGACACATTCTTCCGTAGTGAGAATGATGAACGTCACGAACTTCGAACCCAGCTCTTTCTCTTGAAAGACCCCCTGGTCCTAGTGCAGATAATCTTCTCTTGTGTGTTAACTCAGATAATGGGTTAGTTTGATCCATGAACTGAGATAACTGTGAACTACCGAAGAATTCTTTTATAGCAGCAGAAACAGGTCTTATGTTAACTAGAGCTTGAGGAGTTATTGCTTCCATGTCTTGAACAGTCATTCTTTCCTTTATAACTCTTTCCATTCTAGATAAACCTATTCTAACTTGGTTTTGTAATAACTCACCAACTGATCTTATTCTTCTGTTACCTAAATGATCTATATCATCTATGTAACCTATTTCATGGAATAAGTTGAATTGGTAGTTTATAGATGCTATTATGTCATCTAATAGTATATGCTTTGGTATAAGCTCTTTTATTCTAGATTTTATAGCTTCTTTTATTTCTTCTTCGTCACTATATTCATCCATTATCTCTTTTAAAGTTGGGTAATGAACTTTTTCTTTTATATTTAAATCATCTATATTGAATTCTATATGTGATTTTATATCAACAAAGTTATTACCTATAACCTTAGCAGTCTTTTCATCATCTAGTAATAAACTAACTACGTTTATTCCAGAATTTTGAATATCCTTAGCTACTTCGTAGCTTATTTTTTCTCCAGCTTTTACAAATACTTCTCCAGTTTCTGGATTAACTATATCTTCAGCTGAAACTCTGTTCATTATTCTGTAGCATAGAGCAAGCTTTTTGTTAAACTTATATCTACCTACTTTTGCTAAGTCATATCTCTTAGCATCAAAGAATAATGCATTTAATAATGATGATGCACTTTCTACTGTTGGTGGTTCACCCGGTCTTAACTTCTTGTATATCTCAATTAAACCTTCTTCAACAGAAGTAGTATTATCTTTTTCTAATGTTGCAGCTAATCTCTCATCTTCTCCAAGAAGTTCGATTATTTCTGCATCCGTACCTATTCCTAGAGCTCTTAATAATACTGTTACTGGTTGCTTTCTAGTTCTGTCAACTCTTACAGATATTACATCATTAGAATCTGTTTCGTATTCTAACCATGCTCCTCTGTTAGGGATTACAGTAGATGATATTAACTTCTTACCTGTTTTATCTCTCTCTAAAGCATAGTAAACGCCAGGAGATCTAACTAACTGACTTACTATAACTCTCTCAGCACCATTTATTATGAAAGTTCCTTTTTCTGTCATTAAAGGGAAATCTCCCATAAATACTTCTTGCTCTTTTATTTCCCCAGTTTCCTTATTTATAAGTCTAACCTTAACTTTTAGAGGTGCACAGTATGTGGCATCTCTATCTTTACATTCTTCTATGTCATACTTAGGCTTATCGTCTAAAGAGTAATCAACAAATTCTAATATAAGATTACCTGTGTAATCTTCTATTGGAGATATGTCTTCGAAAACTTCTTTTAATCCATCTTCGATAAACCACTTATAAGAATCAACTTGTAATTCTATAAGATTTGGCACATCAGCTATTTCTTTTATCTTAGAAAAGCTCATTCTAGTTCTTTTACCTATCGTGACAGGATGTGGCATTCACTTTTCACCTCTCAATAATAAAAAATAAAACCATAGTTTATTCTAACGCATCTAATAATTTTATCATAATGTCAAGCATTTTTCAATATGTATATTATTCTATTCTTTACATTTAATTTATCCTACAAAATATGCATTATTTATTATGCGCAAAATATTAAACTAAAATTCTCATTTTTTACATATTTTTTTAGAAAACAAAAAAGGTGCCCCAAACAGGACACCTCTTAAAAGAAAACTACTTAACTTCTACTGAAGCTCCAGCAGCTTCTAATTTTTCTTTCATTTGGTCAGCTTCTTCTTTAGAAACTCCTTCTTTTAATGTCTTAGGAGCGTTGTCAACTAATTCCTTAGCTTCTTTTAATCCTAATCCAGTTATTTCTCTAACAGCTTTTATAACTCCAACTTTTGAAGAACCAGCGTTAGCTAATACTACGTCGAATTCTGTCTTTTCTTCAGCAGCTCCACCAGCAACTGCACCAGCCATCATAACTGGAGCTGAAGCAGATACACCGAATTTTTCTTCAGCAGCTTTAACTAATTCATTTAATTCTAAAACTTTCATATTTTCTATAGCTTCTAATATTTGTTCTATTGTCATTTTTAGCACCTCCGAATTATTTTCGTTAATTTTTAATTAATTATATAACCAATCCAATTTTTTCTTGGTTAATGTTTATTAAGCTTCTTGACCTTCTTGTTTCTTTATCATTGCATCTAATAAGTATGCGAAGTTTGACATTGGAGCTTTTAAGCTTCCAAGTAATTTTGCAAGAAGAACTTCTCTTGATGGTATGTTAGCGAACTCAACTATTTGAGACTCGTTGTAGAATTCTCCTTCTACTATACCCATCTTTAATTGCATTTTTGGATGAGAATCCATGAATTCTTTTAATATTCTAGCTGGAGCAACAGGGTCTTCGTATCCGAAAGCTATTGCATTAGTTCCAACTAATAATTCATCGTTGAATTGTTCTATACCAACTTCTTTAGCAGCTTTTCTAACTAAAGTGTTTTTGTATACTTTGTATTCAACACCAGCTTCTCTCATTTTCTTTCTTAGTTCAGTAACCTCTTCAACTGTTAATCCTTTGTAATCAACAACAACAGCAGCAGATGACTTTTCTAATTTTTCAACTATTTCAGCCACAACTTGTGATTTAAGTTCTATAGCTTTTCTCATCTAGATGTGCACCTCCTTCACCTGATTAGGTTTAGTATTCGCCGCAATCTCATTTAAAAAAGCTTTCGTGTCTAAAAGTAGACAACAAAAGCTTTAGTAATTTCAATTTATCTAAAACCTCGGTAGGATATTAAGCCCTTAAGCACCTACTGTCTACGGCAAATCTATTCTTTTTTATATCAACAAATGTTATATTAACATTTTTGTTTAGCCATGTCAACAGTTTTTATTATTCTGCTATTTTAGCTGGGTTTATTTTAACTCCAGGTCCCATAGTAGATGCAACTGTTATACTTCTTAAGTATTGTCCTTTAGCAGCAGCTGGCTTAGCTTTAACTATTGCTTCCATTAAAGTTGCAAAGTTTTCAGCTAACTTTTCTCCACCAAATGATACTTTTCCTACTGGAACGTGTATTATGTTAGTTTTGTCTAATCTGTACTCAACTTTACCTGCTTTTATTTCATCTATAGCTTTAGCTACATCAAATGTAACTGTTCCTGATTTAGGGTTTGGCATTAAACCTTTAGGTCCTAATACTCTACCTAATCTACCAACTACACCCATCATGTCTGGAGTAGCAACAACTATATCGAAATCAAACCAGTTTTCACCTTGTATTTTTTGAACTAATTCTTCAGCTCCTACAAAGTCAGCTCCAGCTTGTTCAGCTTCCTTAGCTTTTTCACCTTTAGCGAAAACTAAAACTTTCTTAGTTTTACCAGTTCCGTGAGGTAATACTACAGCACCTCTAACTTGTTGATCAGCGTGTCTTGAGTCAACACCTAATTTTATATGAGCTTCAACAGTCTCATCGAACTTAGCAGTAGCTATTTCACTAACTAATGCTAAAGCTTCTGTAGCATCGTAGAATTTAGCTCTGTCTACTTTGCTTAATGCTTCTACATATTTCTTTGCTTTTTTAGCCATTTTTATTTTCCTCCTTGTGGTTATATTCGGTTTTTAAACCTCCCACTTCTTAAAGAAGTGTCTAATTTATTTGAAATTAGTCTTCTACAACGATTCCCATACTTCTTGCAGTACCAGCTATCATTCTCATAGCAGATTCTACTGAAGCAGCGTTTAAGTCAGGCATCTTTAATTCAGCTATTTCTCTTATCTTAGCTGAAGATAAAGTAGCAACCTTCTTCTTGTTTGGTTCTCCTGATGCAGTATCTAAACCAGCAGCTTTCTTTAATAATACTGCAGCTGGTGGAGTTTTTGTTATGAATGAGAATGATCTATCTTGGTATACAGTTATAACAACTGGTATTATCATTCCAGCTTGATCTGCAGTCTTAGCATTGAATTCTTTTGTGAATCCCATTATGTTAACACCGTGTTGTCCTAATGCTGGACCAACTGGTGGTGCTGGAGTAGCCTTTCCTGCAGGTATTTGTAATTTTATTTGACCTATAACTTTTTTAGCCATTTTTCGTACCTCCTTATTTTTATATTTGAGTAACTATTATAATTTCTCTATACTATCTGACTCTACAACAAATAGAGTCTTCTTTCCAAATGCATCTATGCACACTTTAACTTCTTTAGCTTCTACGTCTATCGCTTCAACTGTACCTACTTGTCCAGCGAATGGTCCGTTTGAAACTTCAACAGCATCTCCTATTTCTAAGTCGATATCGCTGTTACCTATTTTAGGTTCAGTTAATTCTATGCCCATAGCTAGTACTTCATCTTCACTTAATGGTACTGGCTTAGACCCTGGTCCAACAAATCCAGTAACTCCCTTAGTATTTCTTACGACATACCAAGATTCATCAGTGATTATCATTTTTACTAGAACATAACCTGGAAATATCTTACGTTGTCTAGTTTTTTCTTTCCCTGTTTTAGTAGTTTCAACTACATCTTCAGTAGGTACAACTACTTGCTTTATGTAGTCTTCCATACCTCTAGTTTTTACAGCTTTTTCTATCGTAGCTTTAACCTTATTCTCATGTCCTGAATAAGTATGTGCAACATACCATCTTGCTTCTTGTAATTCCGACATTTTGATTCTCCTTTTCTATTTTAGTATCAGCCCTAGTGCACCAGATAATACACTATCTAAAACCCACACTAATATAGTAGATGAAATAACTACAGTTAAAACTACCCCTGTATTTTTAAGTAATTCTTTCCTACTTGGCCATGAAACTCTACTAAGTTCTTGTTTTGTTTCTTTTATATAAGATACTAAACCAGTTCTCTTTTTCTTAGTTCCTGCGCCTTGATTTGCTTGGGCAGCCATTTAATCCACTCCTTATAAAAAACTATTTTGTTTCTTTGTGAGTAGTGTGCTTCTTACAGAATCTACAGTATTTTTGTAATTCTATTCTGTCTGGGTTGTTTTTCTTGTTCTTAGTAGTGTTGTAGTTTCTTTGATTACACTCTGTACATGCTAAAGTTACTTTAACTCTCATCTGCTACACCTCCAACTTTTTTATGCAATAATAATTAATATATATATAATAATATAACACCTTAATTATTTATTGAGGTATTATTACCTTCCTGAATCATTACCTTGTATAAGTTATCACAAAATTATAGTGGTGTCAATGTTTTTGTGGTTTCTCTCTTTAAAAAAAGAGGGGGTTAAAACCCCTCTTTTATCTATAGATTAATCACCTAAGAAAAGATTACTCTATTATAGAAGCAACAACACCTGATGCTACTGTTCTTCCACCTTCTCTTATCGCGAATCTTAATCCTTCTTCTATTGCTATTGAGTTTATTAACTCTATAGTCATTTGTATGTTATCTCCAGGCATAACCATTTCTGTACCTTCTGGTAACTTACAAGTTCCTGTTACGTCAGTTGTTCTGAAGTAGAATTGTGGTCTGTATCCATCGAAGAATGGAGTATGTCTTCCACCTTCTTCTTTTTTAAGAACGTATACTTCTGCATTGAACTTAGTGTGAGGCTTAACTGTTCCTGGCTTAGCCATAACTTGTCCTCTTTCTATTTCATTTCTTTGTACACCTCTTATTAATGCTCCTATGTTATCTCCAGCTTGTGCTTGGTCTAATAACTTTCTGAACATTTCTACTCCTGTTACTACAACTTTTCTTGGCTCGTCAGCAAGTCCTACTATTTCAACTTCGTCTTGAACCTTTAATACTCCTCTTTCAACTCTACCTGTAGCAACTGTTCCTCTACCTGTTATAGAGAATACGTCTTCTACTGGCATTAAGAAGTCTTTGTCAACGTCTCTTTCTGGAGCTGGTATATATTCATCTATTTGCTCGAATAATTCAACTATTTTGTCTCCCCACTCTGAAGAAGAATCTTGTAATGCCATTAAAGCAGATCCTCTTACTATTGGAGTGTCATCTCCTGGGAATTCGTACTCATTTAATAAGTCTCTAACTTCCATTTCAACTAACTCTAATAATTCTTCGTCGTCTACCATATCACACTTGTTTAAGAATACTACTATGTATGGTACACCAACTTGTCTTGATAATAATATATGCTCTCTTGTTTGAGGCATTGGTCCATCAGTTGCTGAACAAACTAATATAGCACCATCCATTTGAGCTGCTCCTGTTATCATGTTCTTAACGTAGTCAGCATGTCCTGGACAGTCAACGTGTGCGTAGTGTCTGTTTGGAGTTTCGTATTCAACGTGAGCAGTTGATATTGTGATTCCTCTTTCTCTTTCTTCTGGAGCTTTATCTATGTTAGCGAAATCTACTGCTTCTCCTAATTGATATCTATCGAATAAAGTTTTTGTTATTGCAGCTGTTAATGTAGTTTTACCGTGGTCAACGTGACCTATAGTTCCTATATTAACATGTGGTTTATTTCTTTCAAATTTAGCTTTAGCCATTTTGAAATACCTCCTGTTTTTATATTATTAGTTATAGCTTACATTAAGCTTATGATAAGTATTTTACTATTAATTATTCCTGTTTTCAAGATGTTTTTCTAATTTTCTCTTGACTCTTTGAAGAGCATTATCTATTGATTTTACATCTCTTCCAAGCTTGTCTGCTATATACTGATAAGACTTACCATTTAAGTATAGTTCTAATACTTCTTGTTCTAGATCACTTAAAAGCTCATCCATCTTACTTTGAATGTGTTTTAGCTCCTCTTTACTTATTATAAGCTCTTCTGGATCACTAACTATGCTTGTTGCTATTATATCTAAAAGAGTTCTATCAGACTCCTCATCATATATCGGTTTATTTAATGATATGTAGGAATTTAACGGTATATGTTTTTGCCTAGTTGCTGTTTTTATAGCAGTTATTATTTGTCTAGTTATGCATATTTCAGCAAATCCTCTAAAAGAATTTGTTTTAGTAGCATCAAAATCTCTAACTGCTTTGTATAAACCTATCATACCTTCTTGTATTATATCTTCTTTGTCTGCCCCTATTAAAAAATATGATTTCGCTTTTGCTTTAACGAAATTTTTATATTTTTTTATAATATATTCTAATGCTATTGTATCCCCCTTACTCGCTTTTAATACTATTTCATACTCATCTTGTTGCGAATTATCTATTAACCCATATTTTTCGTCATTAGCTACGAACATGTAAATCTCCCCCAATAAAACATTTTCATAGCTATATTATAAGCGAATAATTTTAGTAATTTCAATGCATTCTACGAATGTTCTCAAGTTTCGACAATGTCTCTTTATCTAATCTTTCTTCTAACCAATTTCGCTGTATCTTTTTTTGGTTACTACTGTTTTTTTCCCTTATATTCGACTTAGCTTTGTCTAAGTCTAACTTTAACTCTCTGGCAGATATTCTTGTTGCTCCTTTTCCTAAAATAATTTGCTGTTCTGCATAATCATTTGTAGCAACTTTTATATCGTCGTATCTGGAAAGAGTACTTATAAATTTTTCTATGTAGCTATCTGCAGTTTGATGCTCTCTAGTGTATACCACAGTTATATATTTCCTGTCTTCTACAGTTTCTCTACTATGCTTTACATTATATGCATCAAACACTATTATAGCTTTTCTTCCTGTAAATTCAGCATATTCGATTATTATGTCTATTAATTTTTCCCTAGCACTTTCTAGACTTGTTTGAGCAATGTCCTTTAATTCATCCCATGCGTTTATTATATTGTAACCATCTATTATTAGATAACTTTTTACATTTCTTCTCAATTTATTTTACACCTGATCTTTGTTTAAATATCTCATAAAGAAGTATTCCACCTGCTACAGATGCATTTAGCGATGTAACATTACCTATCATAGGCATTTTTATAGTGAAGTCGCAGTTTTGTTTAACTAATCTAGATATACCAAAACCTTCACTTCCTATTACAAGACCTATTGAACCTGTAAGGTTTTGCTCATAAAATACTTGTCCATCCATATCAGCTGCTGCTATCCATAGTCCTTCTTCTTTTAGTCTCTTTATCGTATTAACTATATTAGTTACCTTACATATAGGTACATATTCTACAGCTCCTGCTGATGCTTTAGCAACTACTGGGGTAACGTGAACTGATCTTCTTTTTGGTATTATAACCCCATGAGCTCCAACTGCATCTGCTGTTCTAATTATTGAACCTAAATTGTGAGGGTCTGTTATTTCATCTAGTATTATAAAAAATGGATCTTCTCCTTTTTCTTTAACACTATCTATTAAATCATCTAATTCCCAATACTTAAGTTCACTTACTTGAGCTATTACACCTTGATGAGAGTGACTTGTACTAATTTCATCTAATTTATGCTTATCAACATATTGAACTATTATGTTCTTTTCTTTAGCCATTGCTATTATTTTTTTTATTGATCCTTCTTTTGCAGAGTTAGATACCATTATCTTATCTATTTCTCTACCATTTTTTATTGCTTCTATTACAGGATTTCTACCTTCTATACTTGCCAATTCTTTCACCGCCTATAAATTTTTAAACTTGTCTCTTATCTGAACTATATTCCCACATGTCATGTTACCTTCTGGGCAAGGTCCTTTTACACATTTAGGTCCTATATTTTTAAATAAGATTGGAGCTACTTGCTTTAATTGTCTTAGCATTTCTATTGATAGCTCTCTTATTTCCCATTGTGCCCTCTCACAGCATCTATGATTTAAGAAATTATATAAACTTCTTGTATTCATAGTAAATACTACTTTTGTTTCACATGCATTAGGAAATACATATCTAGCATCTTCTATTGCTTTCTTTTCAGCTTGTCTTTTAGCTTCTTTTTCATTTTTTCCATCTTTTATCATATTATTATAATGTTTATCAAATAATATATCCACTAATTTATCATATGATTTTTGATCTTCTTCCATAGCTTGTATAAATACTTCTTTAGCTTCTTTTACTGCTTCTATCTCTGGTGGTACTATATACTCAAATTGATCTAACTTTACATACCTTTGACTTTGTTGTGAATAGCTTGCTATACGATGTCTAACTAATTGGTGAGAACAAGCTCTTGATATTCCTTCAACTGCAAATGTAAATGATACATGCTCTAATGGAGATTCATGCCCTATATTTATTAACATATTTAGAAATCTATCTACCGATTCATCTGTTAGATTTTCTTCTATTTGATCCACCCCTACTGCTGAATAACATAGTTTTGCAGCCATTGATATTACCTTTTCTGGTTCTGGTGTATGTGCTAATAATTTTACTTTCATCTCTAAAACCTCTTCCTTAAAATATTCATATTTTTTATTATACAATATTAAAATTATATTTTTTTATTTATTTTGTCTATCATAAAAAAGTATATATACTCGTATATAAAAAGGTATTGTTTTTAACAATACCTTTACATATTTTTTTCTATGATATTTATGCCTTTTTCAACTATGTAGTCAAGCCTATCTTTCTCTCCGCCTAAATGTAGATATCCCACTAAAGCTTCGAACCCAGTTGCACATTTATAGTCTATAATATCTGCATTTTTAGGAGAAGTATGAGATTTTTGATTTCTACCTCTTTTGTAGATTCTTAATTCATCTTCACTTAACTCATCTTCTATTTCATGCATTACTGTCGCCTGTGCCTTAGCATTAACATACTTTATAGCTGACTTGTGAAGGTCATTGACCTTTTTGTTGATGTTCTTTCTTATTAGATACTCTCTTATATATGACTCATATATTGTATCACCTATATAGGCTAATACTAATGGAGACATTGTTATTAATTCCGTTCTATTCATAATTATGCTCTCTTCCACTTAGTTCCTTGTCTAGTATCTTCTAGTATTATGCCTTTTTCTAATAACTCTTGTCTTATATCATCTGCTAATTTATAATCTTTATTTTTCTTAGCATCTACTCTTTTTTGTATAAGATTTTCTATTTCTTCATCTAATATATCATCATTTTTCTTATTAACTATATTTAATACAGAAGTTAATTCATTAAATTCATCTAGACATAATTTAGCAAATTCTAAAGAAGAATTTTCATTTACATTAGTGTTTATAAACTTAGATAATTCAAATATAGCACTTATTGCATCTGCTGTATTTAAGTCATCTTCCATAGCGTTTATAAACTTTTCTCTGTAACTATTTAGTTCAGATACTAAATCTTTTTCTCCTTCAGTTAAAGAACTTTCTTTTAAGTTTTCTATTGTGAATTCTAATTTTTCTTTAGCATTGTAAAGTCTTTCAAGCCCTGCTTTAGCTTGTGCTAACATTTCATCACTGAAGTTAACTGGATTTCTGTAATGTGCAGATAACATGAAGAATCTTACTATTTCTAAATCATATTTTTCAGATATCTCTCTTACTGTAAAGAAGTTTCCTAGAGATTTACTCATTTTTTCATTGTTTATGTTTATGTATCCATTGTGTACCCAATAATTAGAGAAAGTTTTTCCACTTCTAGCTTCACTTTGAGCTATTTCATTTTCATGGTGAGGGAATGTTAAATCTTGACCTCCAGCATGTATATCTATAGTTTCACCTAAGTATCTCTTAGACATAACTGAACATTCTATATGCCATCCTGGTCTACCTTCTCCCCATGGACTTTCCCATCCTGGTTCTCCTTCTTTTTTTGCTTTCCAAAGAACGAAATCCATTGGATGTCTCTTTTGACTATTAACTTCTATTCTTGCTCCAGCTTCTAAATCGTCTTGATTTTGTTTAGAAAGTTTTCCGTATCCTTCAAATTTTTTAGTGTCAAAGTATACATCTCCGTTAGATTCATAAGCATATCCTTTTTCTTCTAATTCCTTAACAAAATCTATTATTTGTTGTATGTTATCTGTTACTCTAGGATGAACATCTGCTCTTTTTATTCCTAATCCATCAGCATCAACAAAATACTCATTTATGTATTTATTAGCCACTTCTTCTGGTGCTATGTTTTCTTCATGACCTCTTTTTATTATTTTATCATCTACATCTGTAAAGTTTTGAACGTAAGTTACATCAAAACCTCTATATTCTAAATATCTTCTAAGTGTATCAAACATTATGAAAGGTCTAGCATTACCTATATGTATATAGTTGTAAACTGTAGGTCCACACACATACATTTTTACCTTTCCTTCTTCTAATGGAACAAATTCTTCTTTTGTTCTTGTTAATGTATTGTATAACTTCACTCTTATCACCTCACTGATTGTTATATTATTTCTTAACTATCTATATATTATATTATAGTTTAAATTCTTTACAATTAATAGTACTACTATTATGTCCTTATGATTTTAAAAAAATCTGATTGCAAAAAAATTATAGGTTTATTCTTCTAAAAATGAAATTTTTTTTAAGGAACAAGTATTATAAGTTTCTTCACTTATAATTTTTTCTTTTTTTAACTTCTCTAGTATGTTAACATAATCTGCACATAAACTTTTCAATTCTTTTTTTATATCATCTTTATTATTACTATACATAGTTACCCTCCCTGGTATAAAGTAAAACTATATTGTATTTTAAAAATAACTTTTCAAATAATTTATTTTCTTATGCTTTTTATATATTAACTTTGTTTTAAATAATCCCTTTAGTTATACCCATAAATCTTTTCATCAAAATACTACACAAATAATTTTTTACTCTTCATAGTACTAAAAATTAACATATATTTCTTTCTATTTTGTTTATTTCTCTTATTATATATAAAACTCCTAGATATGCTACATTTTTTGAATATAATATATTTAGTAAAATTTTAAAATAAATATAATTATTATTTAATGCTATTTATATAATCTATGTTGAAATTAATAAAAAAACTCACCTAACTAGGTGAGCTCTTTTCATATTATAATATGTTGTTTTTAACGTATGCTATTCTCTCTAAACAATTTTCTTTTCCTAGAACTTCCATAGTCTTTGGTAAATCTGGTCCATGCATTTGTCCTGTTAATATTACTCTAGAACCCATGAATAAGTTTTTACCTTTTATACCGTGTTCTTTTTGTATTTCTTTAAACATAGCTTTAACAAATGCTTCATCTACAACTTCTGCATTTTCTATCTTAGTTTGTAATGCATCTATTAAAGTTGGTATATGTTCTAAGTTTAAGAATTCTCTACATTCTTCAGTTTCTAATTTAACTTCATTTGAGAAGAATATATTAGCATGTTCAGTTATTTCTTTTACATATTGTAATTTTTCTTTAACAACTGATACCATTCCTTTTATAAAATCATACTTAGTAGTAGCTTCTTCTTCTGTTATAAGACCAGCTTCAACTAAGAAAGGTATAGCTAAGTCTGTTAAGTAGCTATCATCTGCTTCCTTTATATAATGTTGGTTAACCCAGTTTAGTTTTTCTGTATCAAATACTCCACCACTCTTAGATACTCTTTCTACAGAGAAAGCTTTCTCTAATTCTTCCATAGTGAATATTTCTTGGTTGTCTTCTGGAGACCAGCCAACTAATGCAACATAGTTAACTAATCCTTGTGGTAAATATCCTTTTTTCTTGAAGTCTTCAACTGCAACATCACCATGTCTCTTACTTAACTTTTTCTTTTCTTTGTTAAGTATATTTGGTAAATGTACAAATGTTGGTGCTTCCCATCCAAATGCTTCATATAAGTAAACATGCTTTGGAGTTGAAGAAACCCATTCTTCTCCTCTTATAACATGAGTTATTTTCATTAAATGGTCATCAACTACAACTGCAAAGTGATAAGTTGGGAATCCATCAGTCTTTATTAAAACTTGGTCATCTAAATCATTAGTGTTAAATTCTGTTTCACCTCTAACTAAGTCAGTGAATTTTATAACATGATTTTCAGGTAATTTTAATCTTATAACGTAAGGTTCTCCTGCTGCTATCTTAGCTTCAACTTCTTCTTTAGAAAGATCTCTACAGTGACCATCGTATCTTGGAGTTTCTCCAGCTTCTTTTTGCTTTTCTCTTACTTCGTCTAATCTTTCTTTTGTACAGAAACAGTAGTATGCTTGTCCATTATCTAATAATTGTTTTATATAATCTTTATATATATCTAATCTTTCAGATTGTATATATGGCCCATTTTCACCTACTTGAGTTATGTTTCCATTTTCATCTATCATAACACCTTCGCTATGATTAACTCCAGCCCAACTCATAGCATTAAGCATATTTTCTATTGCACCATCCACTAATCTAGTTTGGTCTGTGTCTTCTACTCTTAATATGTACTCTCCACCCATTCTCTTTGCAAATAAGTAGTTATATAAAGCAGTTCTTAAACTACCTATGTGTACAAATCCAGTTGGACTTGGAGCAAATCTTACTCTTACATTCATTTGAATAGCCTCCTCTAATAGTTGTTATGTATAAATTTATAATATCAGAATAACACATATATTGTAATGTTATTTTACCCAAATCTATGTTAAAATCGCGATATTATTATATTTTTATACCTACAAGTATACACCTATAAATCTATTTTATAAGTACTAACTTAAAAAAATTTAAATTTATCTTATTTTAAGCTCTTATTTTATATTAAAATTTTGTGGATAATATGATTTTCTACACAATTAAAATAGTATATATATCCACATATTAACCATTTTTTGTTGATAGTTTAGTGAATTATATATACTATTTATTATCTATACTATCCTAACTTAACGTTATTCTTAACAAACTCAGCTTCTATTTTAGATTTTATTTCATCTAAGCTTATTAATTCTTTATCTTGGGCATCTCTTAATTTAAATTCAACTTTACCGTCAGTTATATCTTTACCAACTGTGATTCTCATTGGTATACCTACTAATTCGCTATCCTTGAACTTAACTCCAACTCTTTCGTCCCTATCATCTAATAATACTTCTACACCCATAGATTGTAACTCATTGTATATCTTTTCAGCAGCTTCCATTTGCTCTGCTTTTTTGATATTCACTGGTACAACTACTACATGATATGGAGCTATTGATAATGGCCATATTATACCATTTTCATCATGATGTTGCTCTATTATAGCAGCAGCAGTTCTTTCTATACCTATACCATAGCATCCCATTACTATTGGCTTAGATTTTCCATCTTTATCTATATAGTTAGCTCCCATAGTTTCTGAGTACTTAGTTCCTAACTTGAATATATGACCAACTTCTACCCCTCTAGCTATTTCTAATTCAGAACCACATTTAGTACATTTATCTCCTTCAGTAACATTTCTGAAATCTCCAACTGTACCTTCGAAATCTCTTCCATAGTTAGCATTTTGTATGTGGTATTCATCTTTATTAGCACCTATAACTAAATTATTTTGTTCAGCTACTTCATTATCTATAAATACATAGTCAGCTTCAACACCTATTGGTCCAGCAAATCCTATACCTGCTTTAGTTACAGCCCTTACAACTTCTTCTCTAGCAAGTTCAAACTCTACTGCTCCACCTATAGCATTAGCAACCTTAGTTTCATTAACTTCTCTATCTCCTCTTACTACAACCACAACAGTCTTTCCATCTACTTCATATACTAAAGTCTTAGCAAATCTATTTGCTGGTAAGTTGAAGAATTTTTCTAAATCTTCTATTGTGTGAACATTTGGAGTATGTATTTCTGTTAATTCTTTCATTTCTTCTTTATCTAAAGAAGTATTTACTGAAACAGCTTTTTCCATATTTGCTGCATAGTCACATCCACTACAGAATACTATTTCATCTTCTCCTACTTCTGATTTAACCATGAATTCTGCTGAAACAGATCCACCTATTGCTCCTGTATCTGCTTGAACTGGACTATTATCTAATCCACATCTAGCGAATATATTTGTATAAGC
The DNA here is from genome assembly GCF_015669105.1 of Romboutsia sp. D33t1_170424_H2. Classification (NCBI taxonomy): domain Bacteria; kingdom Bacillati; phylum Bacillota; class Clostridia; order Peptostreptococcales; family Peptostreptococcaceae; genus Romboutsia; species Romboutsia sp. D33t1_170424_H2. The sequence goes on from NZ_JADOZQ010000012.1 coordinate 47,807, forward strand.
ATCATACATATCTTGGTATGATTTATCTAATCCTGCTTCATCTATATCAAAACTATATGCATCTTTCATAGTGAAAGTTCTAGTTCTCATAACCCCAAATCTAGGTCTTCTCTCATCTCTATATTTAACTTGTATTTGATATAAGTTAAGTGGTAATTGCTTGTAAGAAGTTATTTCTTGTCTTATTAAATCTGTGAACACTTCTTCATGAGTTGGTCCAAGGCAGAAATCTCTATCATTTCTATCTTTCACTCTCATCATTTCTGCACCCATTACGTCCCATCTTCCAGACTCTTTCCATAACTCAGATGGTATTAATCCTGAACATAGTATTTCTTGGCATCCTTTTTTCTCTAATTCCTCTCTTACTATGTTTTCTATTTTTTTGAAAACTCTTATACCCATTGGTAATTGATTATATACTCCTGATGCCATCTTTCTTATCATACCAGCTCTCATCATTAATTGATGACTTGTTATTTCTGCATCAGCTGGAACTTCTCTTAATGTTGGCATAAACATTTTTGACATTTTCATAGTTATTTCCTCCTGTTTTATATTTTGAAAGTCTTAATATTAAAAAAAACCTTCCGTCTCTATACATATGTATAGAGACGGAAGGTTGAATTTCCGCGGTACCACTCTAATTAGCCATTGGCTCTCTTTAGGGGATATAACGGTCCCTACCGTAAAGGTTTGTTACCACCTTTATGCTAAAAGATTGGTTCAAAGATTATATCTTAGGAACTTTCACCAAATGTTCCCTCTCTGTGAAGACTCTAGTCTTTTACTATTTCTTTATTATAGCTTTGATTTATGTTTTTTATTTATTGTATGTTGTTATTAATAATAATATTATTGTATTCATTTATTGTTGCACATTTTAAGGAATAATTAATTATTAATTTTATTTTTCCATACTTATGAGATAATATTATATTATTTCATATTAGTTGTCAACTTTAACTAATAAACAAATACTTTGTGATGCTATACCTTGCTTTGTACCTGTAAAACCAAGTCCTTCTTCTGTTGTTGCTTTTACATTTATTCTGTCTAAGTTAGTATTTAAAGCATTAGCTATATTCTCTCTCATACTTTGAATATGTGGTGCCATTTTTGGCGCTTGCGCTATTATTGTAGCATCTATGTTACCTATAGTATATCCCTTTTCTATTATTAGATTATTTACATGTCTAAGTAATTCTATACTATCTGCTCCTTTATATCTTTCATCTGTATCAGGGAAATGCTTACCTATATCTCCTAATGCTAATGCTCCTAACATAGAATCCATTATTGCATGAACTAAAACATCTGCATCTGAATGTCCTAATAATCCCGTTTCATGTGGAACATTAACTCCACCCATTATAAGTTTTCTACCTTCAACTAATTTATGAACATCATATCCTAATCCTACTCTCATTATATAGCCTCCGTTAAATTTGATCTTTTAATATTTGTGATCCTATACTTAAATCTTCTTGTGTTGTTATCTTAATGTTATTATATGAACCTTCTATCATTTTAACCTTATATCCTATTTCTTCTACTAACATTGCATCATCTGTTCCGTAGAAATTATTTTTAAAGGCATCTTCATATGATTTTAGTAATATATCGTATTTAAATGTCTGTGGTGTATGAACTGCCCACAAAGTACTTCTATTCGGTGTATCTATTATATCTTTATTTTCATTAACCACTTTTATAGTATCTTTTACCGGTACTCCTACAACTACTGCATTATTTTCTTTGGCTTCGTCTATTGATTTTCTTATAATTTCTTTTGTTACAAATGGCCTTGCCCCATCATGTATTAATACTATCTCACAATCTTTATTTAAACTTTTAAGTCCATTATATACAGAGTCTTGTCTTTCCTTCCCACCAAAAGCAATCTTTATGTTATGTAAATTATACTTTTCTATAATTTCTTTCTTAAAGAATTCTTCTTCTTCTTTTTTTATAACTACAACAATATCTTGTATATCATCATTTTTATAAAACTTTTCTATTGTATATGCTATTATTTCTTTGTTATTAAGCTTTATAAATTGTTTATTTATCCCCATTTTCATTCTACTTCCACTACCAGCTGCTACTATAACAACGCCATTCATTTAATCACCTCTTTATATACAATTAACACTTATATATTAACTACTTTATCTAATAAATTATATCAAAAAAGCCTTCGAAAATACGAAGACTTTTAAAATTTAAACTTTAGGTTTTCCAAATATCATTCTTCCAGCTGGAGTTTGTAATACAGATGTAACTAAAACACTTATAGTTTGTCCCATGTATTTTTTACCTCCATCTACAACTATCATAGTACCATCATCTAGGTATGCTATACCTTGACTATGTTCTTTACCTTCTTTTACTACTTGAACCACCATAGCTTCTCCTGGTATTGCTACTGGCTTAACAGCATTAGCTAGTTCATTTATGTTTAATACCTCAACACCTTGAACTTGTGCTACTTTGTTTAAATTGTAATCGTTAGTTACAACCTTACCATTTAGAGTCTTAGCTAGCTTTAAAAGCTTACTGTCTACTTCAGCTATATCGTCAAAATCAGTTTTAGTAATTTCAACTTCTATTTGTAGTTCTTCTTTTATTATATTAAGTATATCTAATCCTCTTCTTCCTCTAACTCTTTTTAAGTCATCTGAAGAGTCCGCTATATGTCTTAATTCATCTAAAACGAATTCAGGTATAACTAATTTACCTTCAACGAATCCAGTTTTGCATATGTCTGCTATTCTACCATCTATTATTACACTCGTATCTAATACTTTAGGTGGTATAACCCTGTTTATTTCCTTCTTAGATCCTTTATCTTTCATAGATCCTGAAATTTTGCTTAACTTTCCTAAGTTAAATAAGTCATCTTTACTCTTTAATGCTACTCTTATACCTAAGTAGCCCATAAACCCATATGTAATAAAAGCTAAGAATCCTCCGATTATAGGTATTGTGCTCATTATACCACTTACTAAGTAAGCTATTACGAACCCAACTATAAGACCTATAGATCCTAGTAATATATCTGTTTGAGGATATTTTGATATTTCTTTATCCATAACCTTAGCAATATCCTTAAATTTATCAGTAAACCACGGCTCTATTGCATAGAATATGATTCCTACAACTATCCCAACTGAAACAGATGCAATTAAACCATATATCTCTGCACCAAATTTAAGTGCCGGAAATGCTTTCATTAAAGTTGCATATGTAGTCATACCTAGAGCAAACCCCAGTATGCTTGTTATAAATCTTATCACTTTTGGTATCAATTCTTCACCCCCGGATTAATACTTAATATTTTTTTATTATAATCTATAATACCATATTTATTCAACAACAAAGTCCTTAAATATATCTTAAATCCTTATTAATAAATTATATAAGTCTATCTAGTAATACTAATTGTTTCATTTTTATTAGTCCATTTCTTATATATGTTGCCCTTATTTCACCTATCCCCTCTACATCATCTAAATCTTCAATAGATGCATCTAGTATTTCTTGGAAATCTTCAAAGTAATTTACTAAATTTTCAATTATAGTTGATGGTAATCTATGTATCTTATTTAATACTCTATACCCTCTTGGTCTTATCTCCATATCCATATTTTCAGAGAATCCACTATAACCTAAAAGTTTAGCCATATTAGTTAAATCTACTAATTCTTCAGGAGATAATGTTTTTATTTTCTTTTTAAATAACTTTATGTCTATATCTTCTTTGCTATAATCTTTTAGTATAAGTTTTTGGTCAATTTTAGTTGTTCCAACTAATTCTTCTAACTGCATTCTGACTAGTGTTCCTTCTTGCCCAAGCTCTATAATATATTTTTCTATTATACTTGTAATTCTCATAACCATTTCCATTTTTTGAAGTACAATTGCTACATCGTATATAGTTACTAAATCATTAAATTCTAATGCATTTAGGCTTGCTACAGCTTGATCTAATACTGCTTTATATTTTTCTAAAGTCTGTAATGCTTGATTAGCTTTTGTAAATATTTTTGATATTTCTTCTAGCGCATACTTTTGATCTCCTCTGTATACAGTTATTACATTTCTTCTTTGAGATATAGCAATAACTATAGAACCTGTCTGCCTTGCAACTCTCTCTGCTGTTCTATGTCTTGTCCCTGTTTCAGATGTAGGAATAGAATAATCAGGTATTAATTGTGCATTTGCAAATAATATCTTCTTAACATCTTGACTAAGTACTATAGCCCCGTCCATTTTTGCTAATTCATATAAATATGCAGGTGAATAATCTGCATTTATATTAAATCCTCCATCTACAACCTTCATTGTATCTTCTCCATTTGATATAACTATCAAACCACCGGTCTTAGCTTTTAGTACATTTTCTAAACCTTGTCTTAATGGACTTCCAGGAGATATCATTTTTAATGCGTGTAATACATTCTTATTATTTAAGATATCTTCCATTATTATTTATTACCCCCTAGTACTATATTTATAGCTTGTCTTAAATTATCAACTGGCCATATTTCTATACCTTTAACATCTTTTACTGCATCATAATTACTTCTTGGTATAACCATTTTTGAAAATCCTAATTTTTTACACTCAGCTATTCTCTTTTCTATATAGCTAACTGCTCTTACTTCTCCTGTTAAACCTACTTCTCCTGTTACTGCTATTTTTTCATCAACTTCAATGTTTCTAAAACTTGATGCAACGGCAATTATTATACCTAAATCTATTGAAGGCTCATTTATTTTTATACCCCCTACAATATTTAAATACACATCTTGATTTTGAATTTGCAATCCTACTCTCTTTTCTAAAACAGCTAATAACATAGCAACTCTATTATAATCAACCCCTGTAGCTGTCCTTTTAGGAATACCAAAACTAGTTGGGGATACTAATGCTTGCAGTTCTAAAAGCATTGGTCTGGTCCCTTCTACTGTAGATATTATTACAGAACCAGCCACATCTTTTGGCTTTTCTGATATAAGTATCTTAGATGGATTTTCTAACTCTACCAAACCTAAATCTCTCATTTCAAAGACACCTAGTTCATTAGTCGAACCAAATCTATTCTTTACAGCTCTTACTAATCTATATGTATTATATCTTTCTCCTTCAAAATATAAAACTGTATCCACCATATGCTCTAATAATTTAGGACCTGCCAATGAACCTTCTTTTGTTACATGTCCAACTACGAAGGTTGATATACCCATTTTTTTAGAAATTTTCATGAATTTAGATGTACCTTCTTTAATTTGGCTAACAGTTCCTGGAGCTGATGATATTTCTGGGCTATAAACAGTTTGAATAGAATCTAATATGATAAGTTCTGGATTTATACTTTCTAAATGAGCTTCTATTATACTTAAATTATTCTCTGCGAATATATACAGATTATCTGAACTTATACCTAACCTTTGAGCTCTCATTTTTATTTGAGATTCAGACTCTTCTCCTGATATGTAAAGTACTCTTTTTCCTGAGTTTGCAACATTGCTTGAAACTTGTATTAGTAGTGTAGATTTACCTATCCCTGGGTCTCCTCCAACAAGAACTAATGACCCCTTTACAACACCTCCACCTAACACTCTATCCAATTCATTTATACACGTTGAAAATCTTTCTTCTTCTTTAGTTTGTATAGAATTTATACTTACTGGTCTTGATGATGATTTATCTATAATGAAAACTTCTTTTTTACTTCCTTTTTGCTCAATTTCCTCTACGAAAGTATTCCACTTTGTACATTCAGGGCATTTCCCTAACCATTTTGAAGTTTCATACCCACATTCTTGACATACATATTTTGTTTTTATTTTTGCCATATAATTCACCCTTAAATTCTTTTTGTCTATATAATTTTAGCATATCTATATAATATTATGTAGAATCTTTAAAATCCTTTATAGCTAATATACCTATATATTATACTAATATTTTTTGCTTATAAAAATAAAGGGGAATACTCTCCCCCTTATTATATATATTACTACTATTTGCACTTAAATACTATCTTATTATTTTCTACCTCTGCTATAACAACATTTCCACCTCGTATGTCTCCTTTTAGTATTACTTCTGAAAGTGGATTTTCTATCTCTTTTTGTATGGCTCTTTTTAGTGGTCTTGCACCATACTGTAAGTCTAATCCAACTTTTGATATAAATCTTATGGATTCTTCGGTCATATTTAGGTTTATGTTCATAGCTTGCAACCTCGATGCTAATTCTTTTGTCATTAATTTTACTATTTCATCTAAATCTTCCTCTGTTAGTGAATGGAATACTATTATATCATCTATTCTATTTAAAAATTCAGGTCTAAATTTTTGTTTAACTTCTTCCATTATACATTCTTTCATATTTTCATAATCACTCTTGACTTTTTCCTCTTTATTTCTATTTGTAGAGAATCCTAATATTCTTTGAGAGCTTATTTTTGTTGCCCCTACATTAGAAGTCATTATTATTATAGTATTTTTAAAGTCTACAGTTCTACCTTTGGAATCTGTTAGTCTTCCATCATCTAATATTTGCAATAAAATATTAAATACATCTATATGCGCTTTTTCTATTTCATCAAGTAAAATTACAGAGTAAGGATCTCTCCTTACTTTTTCTGTTAATTGGCCACCTTCTTCATAACCTACATATCCTGGTGGTGACCCTATTAGTCTAGATACTGCATGTTTTTCCATATACTCAGACATATCAAGTCTTATTATCTTATTTTCATCTCCAAATTGCACTTCTGCTAAGGCTTTTGATAATTCTGTCTTGCCTACTCCTGTAGGACCTAAGAATAAGAAAGATCCAATTGGTCTATTTGGATCTTTTAATCCTGCTCTTGACCTTCTTATAGCTCTCGAAATTGACTTCACTGCCTGCTCTTGACCAACCACTCTTTCATGTAATATTTTCTCTAACCTTAATAATTTGCTAGATTCAGATTCTACTATTTTATTTACAGGTATACTGGTCCATAATTCTACAACTTCTGCAATATCTTCTGGTTTAACTACTTCTGTATATTTTCCCATAGCATTCCATTGTTGTTTTACTTCTTTAAGTTCTTTCTTCAAATTTTCTTGCTGTTTTTTTATTTTATCAATTTTCTCAAAATCTTGATACATTACTGCTTTGTCTTTTTCCTTATCTATGCTTTCGATTTCTTCTTCTAATCCTAAAATTTTAATTGATGATTTGCCTATTTTTAACCTAACTCTTGATGCAGCTTCATCTATTAAATCTATAGCTTTATCTGGTAAAAATCTATCAGTTATATATCTTATAGATAAATCTACTGCTGCAACTAAAGATTCATTACTTATTTTTAATTTATGAAAATCTTCATATTTATCTCTAATACCCTCTAAGATTTTTATACTTTCTTCTCTAGATGCTTCTTTAAGCACTACTGGTTGAAATCTTCTTTCAAGAGCTGAATCCTTTTCTATATGCTTTCTATATTCATCTATTGTTGTTGCTCCTATAATTTGTAGTTCTCCTCTTGATAGTACAGGTTTAAGTATATTTGATGCATCTATTGTACTTTCTCCAGTTGCACCTGCACCTATTATTGTGTGTATTTCATCTATAAATAGAATTACATTGCCATTTTTTATAACCTCATCTATAACTTGCTTTATTCTATCCTCAAATTCACCTCTATATTTTGCACCTGCTAGCATAGAACCCATATTTAAAGTATATAAGCTTTTATTTTTTAAAGTTTCAGGCACATTTCCTTCTGATATGTTTATAGCTAATCCTTCTATTATAGAAGTTTTTCCTACGCCTGGATCTCCTATTACAACTGGATTATTTTTTGTTCTTCTACTTAATATTTGTATAACTCTCTCTATTTCAATTTTTCTACCAACTACAGGGTCTAATTTACCTTGGGAAGCTAGTTTTACAAGATTCTTACCATATTTATCTAAAAGTTTTAGAGATTCCTCTTGTACCTTAACTGTGTATTTTTCTTCTTTTTCTTGTTGTATTGAGTACTCCTCTAATCCCATCATATCAATTATTAACTGCACAATAGCTCTCTCATCAATACCTTCTAAGTTTAATATTTTCATAGCAGTACCATTGCCTTCTTGAACTATCGCTAACAAAATATGCTCTGTTCCTATATAATTAGTTCTTAACTTATTAGCAAACATACCAGAGAGCTCTAATATTTGTTTACTCCTTGGACTTAATGTTACATCTTCTACTGGCTCATTAGCGTTGCCTTTTACTTCAATTATTTTTGATTTGATTATGCTATCTGTTAGTCCTAACTGCATTAATACTTTTCCTGCTATTCCTTCCTTTTCCTTTATTAAGCCAAATAAGATATGTTCACTACCTACCACTTTATGACCCAATCTTTGTGCACTTTCTATACCTATATCTATTGATCTCTTTGCCCTTTGAGTAAATCTGTTAAAATACAAACTTTACCCTCCTCTCTATTATAATAATTACTTAATGCTATCTATATTTGATTAATTTAGTAATTAATTATAGTCAACCTTTTTAATATCATTCAGTTACTTCATAATACACATCTACTAAATGTATATTTAATCTAATTTATATGCATTTTTTTCATTATTGTTCCAAGGTTTAACTTGTACTTTCTAAAAAATTTAAGGCTCTAGATGAGCAATCTAGAGCCTTAAATTTTATTTATTATTTTCCAACTCTATTATTTTTTGAGCTAATTGAGCTGGAACTTCTTCATATGTTTCTAAGTCCATCTCAAAATAACCTCTTCCCTGAGTCATGGCCCTTAAATCTATTGCATATTTAAAAGTTTCTGCTTGTGGAGCATTTGCATATATTATTTGTTTTCCTTTTTCATCAGATTCCATTCCAAGTATTTTTCCTCTTCGCTTATTTATATCCCCCATTATATCCCCCATATACTCTTCTGGAACAGTTATCTTAAACTTCATTATAGGCTCTAGTAAAACTGGCTTAGCCTCTTCCATACCCTTCTTAAATGCTATACCTGCTGCTAATTTAAATGCCATTTCTGATGAGTCTACATCATGATATGACCCATCATATAAAGTTGCTTTTATATTTGTAACTGGAAAACCTGCTAAAACTCCCTTTACCATGGAATCCTTTATACCTTTTTCTACTGCTGGGATATATTGTTTTGGTACAGATCCACCAAATATTTCTTCAGCAAACTCAAAATCTAAATTACTTCTTTCAAATTTAATTTTGACATCTCCGTATTGCCCATGACCTCCTGACTGCTTTTTATGCTTACCTTGAACTTCAGCTTTTCCTTTTATAGTTTCTCTATAAGCTACTTTTATATCTTCTAAGCCAATATCTACACCAAACTTTGACTTAATCTTATTTTTTATAGTATTTATATGGAGTTCCCCTTGACCTCCTATTAATACTTGTTTTGTCTCAGGATTTCTATACCACTTAATAGTTGGGTCTTCTTCAACCACTTTATTTAATGCAGAACCTATCTTATCTTCATCTCCTTTATTTTTAGGAACCACTGCATAATATATTTGTGGCTTTGGTAAGTTTATATCTTCTAATTCGTATTCATCCTTACTTATAGATACAGTGTGGCCAGTTTGAAGTGAATTTACTTTTGTTACAATTATTATATCTCCACATCTAGCCTCACTTAGCTCTATAAGGTCTCCATTTTTCATAGTATATATATTATATATTTTTTCTTTCTCTGATTTATTCAAATTAAATAATTCACAGTCTTTATTTATTTTACCTTGAGTTACCTTTATATAAGACATTTTTCCTATGAATGGGTCTACTATTGTTTTAAATACTTGCCCTTTAAATTTAGCCTCTATATTAGAGTACTTTGGCTGCAAATATTTTGAAACAGTTTCTAATATTTCAGCTGTTCCTATATTGTTTATCGTTGAACCACATATAACAGGAATTATATCTCCTCTTTGCATACCTATAGTTATACCTTTTTGTATATCTGCATCACTTAAATCGTCTCCACTAAAATACTTATCTAATAACTCATCATCTGTTTCTGCTATAAGCTCCATTAACGCTTCTTTTACACTCATAGCTTCTTGCTTAAATTCTCCATCTAATCCATCCATATTTTCAAAAACATTATGTAATTTTATAAATTCTTTATTCTTATATATAGGTATAATCATTGGTACTACTTTATTGCCATACTTCTCTCTAAGCATAGCTAGTGTATCTTTATATCTAGATTTTTCATTATCAATTTTATTTATGAACATTATTTTTGGCATGTTTTCAGTTAACTCTAATGATTTTTCTGTTCCCACTTGGACGTCAGTTGTTGCATCTATAACTATTATAGCTGCATCACTTGCATTAAGAGATGATATTACTTCTCCACAGAAGTCAAAGTAACCTGGTGTGTCTAATAGATTGTATTTATAGTCATTATACTCTACTGGAGTTAATCCTATACTGTATGTCATATTCATTTTATCAGTTATTCTCGGTATTTTACTAGTTAACTTTGATGTGTATGCTATGGCTTCAATTAAGTTTGTCTTCCCGCATCCACTATGACCTAGTATTGCTATATTTCTTATATTACTACTATCGTAAATTTTCATATAAGCACCTACCTTTATAATTTATAAATTACTTTGAGTATTTCACTATAATTACATAACTAAATTTTATTTTTTGATAATAAGTATGTAAACATCTTAACTCTAGGTGGTGATATAAGTATTTCCCAAGAAATAGTTAGTACTTAAGGTCTTAGTCATTAATTCTATACTTATTACCTCTTTCCTCTCTTTTACTGTAATTTCATATTTAATAATAAATTTTATTTTATATATATATATTCAATAATCTATATATAATTCCACTTATTATTTATACAATTCTAATGCAGTATATTAATAATATTTTTTCTCATATTTCACTATTGATATACATTTTATCTATTTATCGAAGTTTAATTTATTCAATTGATTATGTCCTTATACTGACAATTATTTCTTCTATTTTTCGATAAATAAAAGAACTTATGCCTTTTAAGCATAAGTTCTTTTTTAGCTTATCATATTATTACAAACTAACTTTAAAGAAGAATATCTTCATATTTTAATCTATTTAATTTATATTAGAAATTCTTAAGTATTGTTTTATATGAGTTAAGCGAATTTTTTATTTATCTTTCATAGTTATAAGTAATTGCTTATCTCTTACTAATTCCCCTTCTTCAACTTTTATTGATTTTACAATACCATCTGCTTTAGCAACTATTATAGTTTCCATTTTCATTGCTTCTATAATAATCATTGGTTGATTTTGTTTTACTTCATCATCTTCTTTAACTAAAATTTTAACTACTTTTCCAGGTATACTAGCTCCTATTTGCATAGGGTCATTCATATCAGCTTTTATTATATCTTTTATGTTCCCAGAGTAGTTATTGTCTTTTATATCTATATCCCTCATCATACCATTTAATTCAAATGATACTGTTCTATTTCCATTTTCTTTAACATCACCTATATCTACTAACTTTATAGTAAGTATTTTACCTTCTTCTATCTCTACTTCACACTCTTCACCTTTATTTAATCCATAGAAATACACATGACTATCTAGCTTTGATATATCATTATATAGTTGCAGATGTTTTAGGTAATCTTCATATACCTTTGGATATAAAGTATAACTTAATATATTTCTTATATTTGTATTCATTTTGAATCTCTTATCTAAATCAGCTTTTATACTTTCAAAATCTTCCTTTGGAATTAATTTACCAGGTCTTTCTTCTATCGGAGTGTCTCCTTTTAATACTACCCTTTGAATATCTTTTGGTATTCCTCCTTCTGGTTGACCTATCATTCCTTTACAGTAGTCTAATACAGAATCTGGAAATGATAATTTTTCACCTTCTTCTATTATGTTATTCTTATCTAATTTATTTTTTACCATAAATATAGCAAGGTCTCCTACTACTTTAGATGATGGAGTTACTTTTATAATATCTCCCAATATTTCATTTGCTTCTTTATACTTTTCTTTTACTTCATCAAATTTATTTGACAGTCCTAAGCTATCAGCTTGTGGTTTTAGATTTGTATATTGTCCTCCTGGTATCTCATATTTATATATTTCAGCAGAAGGATTTGATAAATCACTTTCAAATCTAGAATATATTTTTCTTAAATCTTTATAATAGTTTCCTATTTCTTCATATCCATATAAATTAATCTGAGTATCTCTTTCAGTATTTTTAAGTGCTTCTACAATAGCGTTTAGTGATGGTTGGCTAGTTAAACCTGCCATAGTTTCTAATGCTCCATCCACTATGTCCACCCCTGCCTCAGATGCCATAAGGCAAGTTGCAATACCATTTCCACTTGTATCATGTGTATGAAGATGTATAGGAGTATTGACATTATTTTTTAATTCTTTTATAAGAGTATATGCTGAATATGGCTTAAGTAAGCCTGCCATGTCTTTTATACATATTATATCTGTACCTAATTCTTCTAGCTCTTTAGCCATTCTTATATAATATTCTAAATTATATTTATTCTTTGTTGGATCTAATATATCTCCTGTGTAACATATACTAGCCTCTACTATTTTTCCAGTTTCTAAAGCTGTTGATATAGATGGCTTCATATTTTCCACCCAATTTAGAGAGTCAAATATTCTAAATACATCTATTCCCTGTTCTGCTGATTGTTTTATAAATTCTTCAATTACGTTATCTGGATAATTTTTATATCCAACTCCATTTGATGCTCTAAATAACATTTGGAATAATACACTAGGTATCTCTTCTCTAAGTTTTTGTAGTCTAATCCATGGAGATTCTTTTAAAAATCTATATGCAACATCATAGGTTGCTCCGCCCCACATCTCAATAGAAAATAAATCTTTCATATACTCATTAGTTGGTTTTGCTACTTTTAATAAGTCATATGTTCTAAGTCTTGTAGCTAGTAATGATTGATGTGCATCTCTCATAGTTGTATCTGTCAGCAATAGTTTCTTTTCATTTTTAATAGATTCCATATACTTTTCTTTACCTAATCTATTAAACAGATCCCTACTTCCTTCATTAAGTATTATATCTTTATTTATCTTAGGCTGATATATTGAATCAAATGAAGGTTTATCTTCGCATTTATTTTCATTTACTACTGTATTCCCTATAAATTGAAGTAATTTTGTACCTCTATCTTTACTTTCTCTTATCTCAAATAATTCTGGATTAATATCTATAAATCTGGTGCTACATTTTCCCTCTACGAATATAGGATTATTCAATACATTTACCAAAAATCCTATATTAGTTTTAACACCTCTAACCCTAAATTCTTTGATAGATCTTATAGTTTTATTTATTGCACCTTTAAATGTTCTATCCCAAGATATAGTCTTTACAAGTAGACTATCATAGTATGGACTTATATTTGCCCCTGCAAATCCATTACCTCCATCTAGTCTAATACCAAATCCTGAACCAGTTCTATATACTTGTATTTTACCTGTATCTGGCATAAATCTATTTTTAGGGTCTTCTGTTGTTATTCTACATTGAATAGAATATCCTCTTAGTTTTACATCTTCTTGAGATTTTATATTTATCTCATCACTATCTAATCTATATCCTTGAGCAATTAATATTTGACTTTGCACTATATCAATACCGGTTACCATTTCAGTTACCGTATGTTCTACTTGGATCCTTGGGTTCATTTCTATAAAATAGTATTCTCCACTATCATCTACTAAAAATTCTAAAGTACCTGCATTTATATATCCTACATGCTTAGCTATTTTAACTGCGTCATTGCATATATTTTCTCTCAATTTATCGCCTAGAGAAAATGCTGGTGAATATTCTATTATCTTTTGATGTCTTCTTTGTACTGAACAATCTCTTTCATACAAATGTACTATATTTCCATACTTATCCCCTAATATCTGTACCTCTATATGTTTAGGATTAGCTATATACTTTTCTATGAATATCATATCTTCACCAAAAGCTTTTTTTGATTCACTACATGCTGTTTCATATTCTATACTTAAATCTGATTCGTTATAAACAACCCTCATACCTCTACCGCCACCGCCGTTAGAAGCTTTAAGCATTATTGGATATCCTATTTCTTTAGCTATTTCTTTGGCTCTTTTAATATCTTTGATTGGTTCATCTATTCCTGGTATAGTAGCTACATCCACCTCTTTTGCTATTCGTTTTGAATTTATTTTATCTCCCATCATATTCATTATATCTGCTGATGGACCTATGAATGTTATTCCATTTTTCTCACACTTCTTTACGAATTCTGGGTTTTCAGATAAGAAACCATATCCTGGATGAATTGCATCTACATTTTTCTTCTTAGCTAATTCTATAATACTATCTATATCTAAGTATGCGTCTATTGGACCTTTATCTTCTCCTATTAAATAAGATTCATCTGCTTTTGTTCTAAATAAACTATATTTATCTTCTTTACTATATATCCCCACGCTCTTTATCCCCAATTCAGAGCAGGCTCTAAATATCCTTATAGCTATTTCTCCCCTGTTAGCAACTAAGATTTTATTAAATTTTTTAAACATAATCCTAATCCCCTCCCTTTTTCTTTTAATATTAAAGATTATAAACTATGTTATTTAATGTTTAAATACGTTTACTTGAAGTCCTTAATAAATAATATAAATACATTTAAATAAATAACTTTTATCTTATATAACAAAAAATACCTAACTTTAGTTAAGGCGGTTTAGATTATATTATTAAGTATTTAAATTTTTTTATTTTTAATATAGAAATTTATTGGAATTGATGCATATTTTGAACTAATCGTTTGTTTAGATATCATTTAATATAGCAAATTTATCGCATTTGCATTAAATAAATGATTTTGGAAATATTGTATAGCTTAGTATTGATTTTTATAAAGACTTATTTTTTATTATATGCTTTAAAATATAAATATTACTATTTTTTCACATAAAAAAAGATTACGTGGCTACGTCTTACTCTCCCAGGGGGTCGCCCCCCAAGTACCATCAGCGCTAAAGAGCTTAACTTCTGTGTTCGGTATGGGAACAGGTGTATCCTCTTTGCTATAATAACCACATAATCTTTATCTTTTAGAGTTAATACTCTGAAAACTGTATATCATTTAGTTAATGATTTTGGTCAAGTCCTCGACCTATTAGTATCGATAAGCTAAATACATTACTGCACTTACACCTTCGACCTATCAACCAGGTA
>NZ_JADOZQ010000013.1:0-61706 GCF_015669105.1 Romboutsia sp. D33t1_170424_H2
ATATAAATATTCTTCGCTTTCTCTTATACTCCTTCTTTTTTATAAAAATTTGTCATATAAAGTTTGAAAATAGACTTTTTTGAAAATTTTCTATAAATAAGAAAGAGGCTAATCTTTAATTAAGATAGCCTCTTTCTTATTTATAGTATACCTTTTTCTATTTCTTCTTTAACTTTTCCCATTTCTTCAGGAGGTAATTTTTCTATAGTTATACCAGTAGCTGCGTATATTAAAGATATTATAGGATTTATTAAGTTTAAAAATGCAAATGGTAAATAAGCAAATGGGTGAATTCCTAAAGTTACCCACATATAAGCCCCACATGTATTCCATGGGATAAGTGGTGATGTTAGTGTTCCACTATCTTCTAGTGCCCTTGATAAATTTTTTGGATGATATCCTCTTTTTCTAAATTCATTTTTATACATTCTTCCTGGTAAAACTATTGATAGATATTGGTCTCCAGTCGCTAAATTTACTCCTATACAAGATACTATAGTAGCTAAAACTAATCCAAAAGAACCTTTTGCAAATCTCAAAAGTGCACTTGATAGTGCCTCTAGCATTCCCGTTTTTTCAAGTAATCCTCCTAAACTAAGTGCACATAATATAAGTGAAACTGTCCACATCATAGAATCAAGACCACCACGACTTAATAGTGCATCAACATCAGCTACTCCTGTTTCTGATACATATCCATAATGAGCAGCTCCTACTATATCAGTTAAATTAGATCCTTGACAGAAATATGCAAATATTCCACCTAGTAGTGTTCCTATTAATAATCCTGGTATCGCTGGTACTTTACATATGACAAGTATTATTACTAAAATAGGTGGGATAAATAGTATCGGTGATAAAGTATTATATGAATCACTAAGTGTACTTCTTATAAGTTCAATATTTGCCATATCAAGTTCTTTGCCTGCATATTTCATACCTATTATTCCATAAAGTATAAGTGCTATTATAAGTGCTGGTCCAGTAGTGTATATCATATGTTTTATATGTTCAAATAGCTCTGATCCTGCCATTGCTGGTGCTAAGTTTGTAGTATCCGAAAGTGGTGACATTTTATCTCCAAAGTATGCCCCAGATATTATAGCTCCTGCTACAAGTGGAGCTGGCATTCCAAGGCCTTGCCCGATACCAATAAGTGCAATACCAACAGTTCCTGCTGTAGTCCAAGATGATCCAGTAGCAAGTGATACTATTGCACATATTATTGTAGTTGCTGGTAGGAATATTGCTGGTGATAATATTTCAAGCCCCCAATAAATCATTGATGGTACTGTTCCACTTAGTATCCATGTTCCTATAAGTGTACCTACTATCATAAGTATAAGTATCGCCTGCATTGCCATCTTTATAGTTTCAAGTATTGTTACTTCTAACTCTTTCCAGCTAAACCCTAGCCTAAATATTCCAACACAACCTACCACAAGTGAACCTATTATAAGTGGTATATGTGGATCCGCATCGAGTTTTATCAGTGAATATGCTAATACTATAACTAAAAGTATTAATGGTATTATAGATTCTATAAGAGTTGCCTTTCTCTGGGTTTTTGGTTTTGCTTTCAAAATATTCCCCCCTTATTTTTATATTTTATTAATCTATATTAAATTTTCTGAAAATTATACCAATTCTTTAGTTATTTTTAATATATTCATGTATAATAAACTCTATAAATTCTATATTTATAACTTTTATAATATTTAACTTAATAATTCATATTTTTATCTATTTCCTTTGTTTATCTTTAGGAACTACACAAGTTCCAGTAGCTTTACATACAACTATAGGTCTTAGTAATACCTCTCCTGCTGAATCGCTTATATCTGATGCTGATTGTATAACCTTTCTCGCTTCAAAATTCATTTTTCTAGATGTGGTTCCAAAAGATATTAATTCTCCACTAACCTCAATATAGTCTCCTGCATATACAGGTGCTAAAAACTCTATATTGTCATAAGATCTAAATAAGCCTTCATCTCCATCATGCTTTATAAGTATTTCTGTGGCCGCATCTTTAAATAATTTAAGTATCTTTGAACTATCTACTACATTTTTGCCATAGTTAGCATCATTTGTCCCTATCCTAACTCTTATTAAAGACTTCATTTACTTGTCCCCTTCCTTAATTTAATTTTTAACCTTTACTAAATACTATGAAATAGACTTAGATATATATTACATAAACAACTATATATTAATTTGTAAAAAATACTACTTTTGTAACATGTAAAAAAGCACTAAAAATCATAATTATAATTTTTAGTGCTTTTTTACATGTTGATTAACTTATTATTAGTGTCTTATTTTTTATATTCATTATCAGTTTTAGTTTCTTTTTCTGTAGAAATCATTTGCACATAAACTTTAACTCCATCTTCTTTAGTTCTAGCTTTAAACCAGTTTTCTATAGTAGGTATACTTTTGCTTAAGGTTTCATCATTTGTATATAGTATAAGTACCGGTACTTCTTTTGAACTATTAGTATCACTAGTTACATATCCTAAATATACTTCTTTTATCTGAGGATAAATAACTTTTATTTCTTTTGATATTTCTTGCACATTTGTATCTTCTTTTATATCACCTGTCTTATTAGATACATTATTATCCTTTATAAATATATTACTTTGATTTTTTATATCAGATATATACTTTTCTATATCAGATATGCTTCCTTCATCTTGCTTTATTATTAAATCCATATCTTTAAATCCATAATTATGTAAATTTTTTTCTAAAATTTTAAATTCATTTCTTGATATTTTTTCTCCAATTAATGCTAAAGTTATAGTGTTATTTTTTGTATTTATGTTTTTTTCTATTACATATTGATCTTTTAATTCTGTATTAATAAAAGCATCTAAATTACTTTCATCTATTGTTTCTTGTATCATATTAAGTGCAGAAAATACGCTAGGTATCATAACTATTACAGCTGTAATTAATATAATTCTTTTTACCCTATGTTGTTTTTCATCATCTAAATTAGTTCTAGCTGGTAAATTTAATGCTTTTGTAACTATAAAAGTTGACGTTATTATAAAAAAGCAATTAATAAAAAATAAATATCCTGCACCAAGAAATATATGATAATTTTTAGTAGCAAGTCCATATCCTGCTGTACAAAGTGGTGGCATAAGTGCAGTAGCTATAGCAACTCCCGGTATTACGTTACTAATTTTATTACGAGTTAGTCCAACCATTCCTGCTATACCACCAACAAAAGCTATTATAACGTCCCATATAGTTGGACTAGTCCTTGCTAATATTTCACTACCTGCTGTTGTTATTGGTGTTATTGAAAAATATAATGTAGATGTTATTATACTTATAAAAACTGATATTGTTAGTATTTTAAAAGCTTCTTTTAATAACTTTAAATTATAAGTACCTACACCATAGCCTATACCTATAATAGAACCCATAAGTGGTGATATAAGCATAGCACCTATTATTACTGCAGTAGAGTTCATATTAAGTCCAACAGATGCTATTATTATTGCACATATTAGTATTATAAAGTTTGCACCGTGTACATTCATTCCTTCTAATATGTTTTCATGTATCTCCTCATTGGTGGCTTGGTTTCTAGTAAATTCATATATAAAATTTTCTTTACTAAATTTCATAAATTTCCTCCTGAGCTATATAATGTCCTATTTAATATATTTAAATTTACTATATTATGGTACAATTTGCAAGTAATTAGATTTCTAATCTATATTATATATATTATTTATAATTTTATTGCCTTCGTAGCTATATAAGTATCTATATATTTTCCTAATATATCATCTTCTATCTTATCTTCATAAAATCCACCTATTACAAAACCTGCTTCAATTTGACCTCCTATTTGACTATAAAGTGTATGCCCAAACTCTAAAGGTTCTTTATTTTTTATAAATTCTTCTAGTTTTTCTTTTGGCAGTTGCTTTATATCTGAATAAGGTATAGTGTTTGCTACTGCTAAATTACCTTTTTCCCATTCACATAAGTCGAATATATATACTATAGGATTTGTAAATCCAGCTATTAGCACACCACCCTTTTTAAGTACTCTGTAGCACTCTTTCCAAGTCTTTTCTATATTATCTATAAATGTGTTTGATACTGGATGAAATATAAAATCAAAGCTTTCATCCTCAAATCTTGATAAATCTCTCATATCACCTTGTTCTAAATCTATTTTAAGATTATCCCTTTTACTTACAAGCTCATCTTTTAATAGCTGTTCTTTGCTATTATCAAATACGGTTACATTTGACCCTAGTGCAGAAAAAATTGGTCCTTGTTGTCCTCCACCACATGCTAGGCAAAGTACCTTTTTATCCTTTATGTTCCCTATCCACTCTTTGGGTACTAATTTTGTTGGTGTTAATAATAGTTTATACTCTCCATTTCTTGCTTTATCTACATCTTCACTACTTACAGGCATTGTCCACTTATTTCCTTTTTTAACCTCATTATCCCAAGCATTACTATTATATTTTAATATATCCATATATCTCCCTCCTCTATTATAATTACTAACAATTCCTATAATTTTTCTCATCAAATTTTTTAAATTTATACAATTAAATATAAATACCATATTTTAACTAAAAAAGGATATCTCTTTTAATTCTTAAAACTTTTAGAGATATCCTTCGTCTACTAAATATATTTATCCAAATAAACTAAGAAGTATTCCTGCCGCTACTGCTGAACCTATAACTCCAGCAACATTTGGTCCCATCGCATACATAAGTATGAAATTGCCTGGATTTTCTTCTTGTGCTACTTTATGAGCAACCCTTGCAGCCATAGGAACTGCTGATACTCCTGCGGCTCCTATAAGTGGATTTACTTTATCTTTGCTAAATTTATTCATTAATTTTGCAAATAATACACCTGATCCAGTTCCTATACTAAATGCTATTATACCAAGTACAAATATTTTTATAGTTTGCATGCTTAAAAATATTTCTGCCTCTGCTGATGCTCCAACTGCTAATCCTAAAAATATAGTTATCATATTCATTAAAGCATTACTTGCAGTATCTGATAATCTATCTGTAACCATACACTCTTTAAGTAAATTTCCAAACATAAGAAGTCCTATCAATGTAGCTGCTGATGGCAATAATAGTGATACTACTATTGTTACTGCTATTGGAAATATTATTTTTGTTTTTTTAGACACCAACTTTGATTGTGTCATAACTATACTTCTTTCTTCTTTAGTTGTTAAAGCTTTCATAATAGGTGGTTGAATAATTGGTACTAGTGCCATATAAGAATATGCAGCAACTGCTATAGGTGCTAATAAGTGAGGTGCTAACTTTGTCGTTAAGTATATTGCAGTAGGTCCATCAGCTCCACCAATTATTCCTATTGATGATGCTTCAAGGCCAGTAAACCCTAAAAGTAATGCTCCTATAAATGTAAAGAATATCCCAAATTGAGCTGATGCTCCTAGTAACATGGTTTTAGGATTTGCTATTAATGGCCCAAAGTCTGTGCATGCTCCTACACCTAGAAATATTAGTGGTGGAAATATTCCAAGCTTTGCACCTTGATATAAATAATGTAAAAGTCCTCCTGGTGATTTAGTATTTATAGTTCCATTTATAGCTTCATTTGTTAATTCTAAATTACTAATTGATGATATTGGCCCATTCATAACACCTGCCAACGGAAGGTTTGTAAGTAACATACCAAAAGCTATGGGTACTAATAATAATGGTTCAAATTCTTTTGCTATTGCTAAATATAATAAAATACAAGCAATAAAAATCATAATTATTTGTTGCCATGATATATTAACAATCCCCATAGATGAAATAAAATTATTTATAACTTCTATCACGGGTAAGTCCCCCTTTTTCTATTCTAGGAAATTGTAATTTTCCCTATTCTGATAAGTTTGATTTTACGTACTATAAAAACTCTCCTCTATCTTAATCTTTTGCTCAAATTATATGTAATATAAAGTATTTGTAGTTTTATTATAATCTAAAGTACTATTTTATAGATAAAAGTATATCTCCAACACTTACAGATGCTCCTTTTGAAACATTAACAGATGTAACTGTTCCGTCAGAATCTGCCATTATTTCATTTTCCATTTTCATAGCTTCAAGTATTAATAAAACTTGACCTTTTTTTACACTATCTCCTTCTTTGACTTTAACATCGCATATAGTTCCTGGCATTGGAGCATTTACTTGACCAGAACTATTTGAGGCTTTAGGTGATGATTGAGCTTTATTTTGTACTTTAGATGCTTTATCTATTTGGTGTGTACTTTGTGCTTGTGGTACTTTTGAAATATGACTCGCTACGCTACTTAGTTCTTCTACTTCTACTTCATATGTATTTCCATTAACTGTTATATTATATTTTTTTATCATTATTAAACTCCCCCTGCTACTTTATTTAGTAGTACTTTTAGTCATTCTTTCCCAATTTGTTTTTGAGTTATTAGTTCTAGATATTTTTCTTACTATTATATTATTTGTACTATTTCTAGTTGAAGCTGCTATTGCTGCAGTTATTACGGATACTAATTCTTCTATACTTTCATCTTTTTTAAATTCATTACTTTCTGTCATAGTTTCTTTCTCAGTACTATCCTTAAGCTTAGCTTGTGATTTTTCACTTTGAAGTAACTTTATTATAGCTGTTATAACTAATAAAATTATAAAAACTACACTCATAGACAGTAATGCTACACTAACACCTGCTAATAATGTTTCTCCTATTGGTAATGTTATTGTAGGATCTTTTAAACTTTCTAATAATTGACTAATATTCATATATTACCACCTTCCTATAAAGGTATATTTCCATGTTTTTTAGGCGGTCTTTCTTCTCTTTTAGATGATAATGTATCAAGTGCATCAGCTATTCTTACTCTTGAGTATGCAGGTTCTATTACATCATCTAAATATCCTCTTTCCGCTGCTTTGTATGGAGTTGCAAACTCATCACTATATTCATTTATCTTAACTTCTCTCATTTCTTTAGGATTTTGGGCATTTTTTATATCATTTTTAAATATTATATTTGCTGCACCACTTGGTCCCATAACTGCAACTTCAGCACTTGGCCAAGCAAGTACCATATCTGCTCCCAGATCTTTTGAACACATAGCAAGATATGAACCACCATAAGCTTTTCTAGTTATTAAAGTTATTTTTGGTACTGTAGCTTCACTATATGCATAAAGCATTTTTGCACCATGTCTTATTATCCCTCCATACTCTTGAGATGTTCCTGGTAAAAATCCTGGTACATCTACTAATGTAATTATCGGAATATTAAAAGCATCGCAAGTTCTTATAAACCTTGCACTTTTATCTGATGCATTTATATCAAGTGATCCTGCCATAATTTTAGGTTGATTTGCAATTATACCAATACTTTCTCCGTTTACTCTTGCAAATCCAGTTATCATATTTTGTGCAAAATATGGTTGGACTTCATAGAAATCACACTCATCTACTATTTCATATATTATTTCTTTCATATCATATGGCTTATTGGCATCATCTGGAATTATGCTGTTTAATATATCATTTTTTCTATTGGCATCATCTATTGTATCTATTATTGGAGCTTTCTCTGAGTTGTTTGATGGTAAAAAACTAAGCAGTTTTCTTATTTGTTGTATACAGTCCTCATCGTTATTTGCTATAAAGTGAGCTACTCCAGAAGTAGTATTATGAGTAGATGCTCCACCTAAACTTTCAGCACTAACTTCTTCACCTGTTACTGTTTTTATAACCTGTGGCCCTGTTATAAACATTTGACTAGTTTTATCTACCATATATATAAAATCTGTCAGTGCCGGTGAATATACTGCACCTCCTGCACAAGGACCCATAATTGCAGATATTTGTGGTACTACCCCCGATGCTATTGTGTTTTTATAAAATATCTCTCCGTATCCAGCTAATGCATCAACGCCTTCTTGTATTCTAGCTCCTCCTGAATCGTTAAGCCCTACTACTGGAGCTCCAACCTTAAGTGCCATATCCATAACTTTGCCTATTTTTTTAGCATGCATCTCACCTAAAGACCCACCAAGTACTGTAAAATCTTGTGCAAATGCACAAACTAATCTTCCCTCAACTTTACCATATCCGCATATTACACCTTCACCTGGCACTTCTTGTTTTTCCATACCAAAATTTGAACATCTATGTTTTACAAATGCATCTAATTCAACAAAAGTATTTTCATCAAATAATAAATTTAATCTTTCTCTTGCAGTTAATTTTCCTGATGCATGTTGTTTATCTATTCTCTTTTGCCCACCTCCTAGTTCTATCTTACTTCTTTTTTCATAAAGTAGATTTAACTTTTCTTGTGACACAAAACCACCCCCAAAACTTTAGTTAATGTATTAAATGGTAAAGCAAATTTTATTTTCTTTCGCTTAGCTCAAGTAACACTCCATCAGTTCCTTTTGGATGACAGAAAGCTATTTTTGCATTTCCTGCTCCATATCTCGGTACTTCATCTATCATTTTATACCCTTTAGCTTTAACTTCTTCTATTGCTTTTTCTATATTATCTACTCTTATTGCTACGTGTTGTATTCCACCACGTCCATTATTTTTAGCTATAAATTTAGCTATAGGTCCATCTTCAGTAGTTGATTCTAGTAATTCAAGTTCAGTATCTCCAACTGGTAAAAATGCTACTCTGACTTTTTGTTCATTTACAATTTCTGTACCTTCACAATTTATTCCTAATACATCTTCATAAAATTTTAAACTTTCTTCTAAGTTATTTACAGCTATCCCCACATGGTCTACTTTTAATATTTCCATAGTTTCCTCCTAATCATTAATTATCTTTTCAACTAATATATCGCTAAGCGAATATATATCTATTTCCTTAGTTATAGTTTTATCTAAAAGCTCATTGACTTCGTTTGTATATTCTAGTTCTTTAACGAGCTTTGAAATCTTTCTTTGTACTAATTCTTTTACTTCTAATTTGTTTCGCTCAAATCTTTTTTTAGTTAGTTCCCCACTACTTTCTAAATAGTTTTTATGCTTTATTATATTTTTAAAAGTAGTATCTATACCTTCTCCAGTTTCTGCTACACATAAGTTTACCGGTGGTCTAAATTTCCAATCTTTTTTAAAATCAAGCATCATTTCTATTTCTAAAGCTGTTTTTTTCGCTCCATCCTTATCAGCCTTATTTATAACAAATACATCTCCAATTTCCATAACACCAGCTTTTATTGCTTGTATATCGTCTCCAAGACCTGGAACCATAATCATAAGTGTAGTGTCAGAATTTTTTACTATATCGATTTCTGATTGCCCAACTCCTACAGTTTCTATAAATATAAAGTCACACCCATAAGCATCAAGTATTTTTACAGCAGATTGTGTTGCATTTGATAGACCACCTAGGCTACCCCTTGTCCCCATAGACCTTATAAATACACCTTTGTCTAAACTTAAATCATTCATTCTTATTCTATCTCCAAGTATTGCTCCTTTTGTAAAAGGGCTTGTTGGGTCTATTGCAATTATACCGACTTTGTTTCCTCTACTTCTTATGTGTTTTACTAACTTATCTGTCATTGTAGATTTTCCTGCACCGGGAGGGCCTGTTATTCCCACTATATAGGCCCTTCCAGTATATTTATATATTTCTTTTAAGTACTTTTCATATCCATTTATTTCATTTTCTACAATAGTAATAAGCCTAGCACAATCCCTTTTTTTACCTTCTATAACTTTTTTTACTATATCACTCATAATTTCACCTTTATTATAATTCTCTTTTGAGATTTTCTTTTATAAACTCTATAGTAACTGTTGTTGGAGTTCCTGGTGTAAAAATTTGTGCTATACCTTTTTCTTTTAAAAAAGGTATATCTTCTTCTGGAATAACGCCTCCACCTATTACCAAAATATCGTCTGCCTCTTCAGATCTTAATAATTCTACGACCTTTGGTAATAAATGATTATGTGCACCAGATAGTATGCTCATAGCTACAACATCTACATCTTCCTGGATTGCAGCTTGAACTATTTGATATGGAGTTTGACGAAGGCCTGTGTATATAACTTCCATCCCTGCATCTCTTAGTGCTCTAGCTATTACTTTAGCTCCCCTGTCATGTCCATCTAAGCCTGGTTTTGCAACTAATACTCTTATTGGTCTCATTTGTATTCCTCCTTAAATCACTATATCATTACCGTTTGTTTATATTCACCAAATTCAGCTCTCATAACTTTGCATATTTCCCCTAATGTGGCATAACTTTCTACTGCATCTAGTATATATGGCATTATATTTTCATTGGAGTTACAAGCTTTTCTTAAAGCTTCTAAGTTTTTTTGTACTTTTTCATTATCTCTACTCTCTTTTAATTTTCTTATCTTTTCTTTTTGTCTTTCACCAACCATAGGATCAACCTTGAGAAGTCCCTTTGGAGCTTCTTCTTCTATCTGGAATTTATTTACTCCAACTATTATTCTTTCATTATTTTCTATTTCTTTTTGATATCTATATGCACTATTCATTATTTCTTGTTGAATAAATCCTTTTTCTATGGCTTGTGGTGCTCCTCCTAAGTTGTCTATTTTATTTATTAATTCTAAAGCCTTTTGTTCTATATTATTAGTTAAGCTTTCTACATAATAAGAACCAGCTAGTGGGTCTATGCTATCTGCTACTCCACTTTCATTTGCCACTATTTGTTGCGTTCTAAGTGCTACTCTTACTGAATCTTCTGTTGGTAGAGCTAATGCCTCATCTTTTGAATTAGTATGAAGTGATTGTGTTCCTCCAAGAACTGCTGCTAATGTTTGAATTGCTACTCTTACTATATTATTTTCTGGTTGTTGTGCAGTTAGTGTACAACCTGCCGTTTGGGTGTGAAATTTAAGCGACCATGATTTTGGATTTTGTGCATTAAATCTTTCTTTCATTATTTTTGCCCATAATCTCCTTGCTGCCCTAAACTTTGCAACCTCTTCTAATAAATTATTATGTGCATTAAAGAAAAATGATAATCTTGGCGCAAAATCATCAACATTAAGTCCTGCTTCTATAGCAGAATTAACATAAGCTATACCATCAGCTAAAGTAAATGCTACTTCCTGAACTGCATTTGCTCCAGCTTCTCTTATATGATACCCTGATATACTTATAGTGTTCCATTTTGGTACCTCTTTTGAACAATACTCAAATATATCAGTTATTAGCCTCATAGAAGGCTTTACAGGGAATATATAAGTTCCTCTTGCTACATATTCTTTTAATATGTCGTTTTGAATAGTTCCTCTTAACTTATCAGCACTTACACCTTGCTTTTTGGCTACTGCTATATACATTGCAAGAAGAACTGATGCTGGTGCATTTATAGTCATCGATGTTGATACTTTATCTAGTGGTATTGAGTCAAATAATATTTCCATATCAGCTAATGAATCTATACAAACTCCAACTTTGCCTACTTCACCTTCAGATATATCATCATCTGAGTCATATCCCATTTGAGTTGGTAAATCAAATGCTACTGAAAGTCCCATAGAACCTTGTTCTATTAAATATTTGTATCTTTTGTTTGATTCTTCAGCAGTTGCAAATCCAGCATACATTCTCATAGTCCAAAACTTACTTCTATACATTGTAGGTTGAACACCTCTTGTAAATGGATATTGCCCTGGATAACCTAAATCTTTTTCATAGTCCATATTTACATCAATTGGTGTATATAGTCTTTTTACTTCTTCTCCTGTATCAAATGTAAATATTTCTTTTCTTTCTGAAAATTTACTTAGACTCTTATTAACCTTATTTTCTTCCCATTTTTTTAAGTTTACTTGTATCTCATCTTTGTTATTTGTCATAAGCTTCCCCCCCTATACCTAATTAATAAAATTAAAATATTTTAATATTTTATTAAACTTTTAATTTATTTTGATAGTGAAATTCCTCTTTCAAAAGCTTTTTCATTTAATTCTTCTGTTCCTTTTGGAACTCTACTTAACATAGATTTTTTTACTTGTTCTGTATCTATTTCTGGTATCATATTGCATATTACTCCAAGTGCTACCATATTAGCTACCATTTCTTTTTTTAATTCATACTTGCTTGTATATATAATAGGTAATTTTAATACCTTAATTTTATCATCATTAATTATATCTTTCTCATCAATAGAAGAATCTAAAATTATAATTCCATTATTTTTTACTGTGTGATAATATTCATCAAATGCCTTTTGTGTTAAACATAATAGCATGTCAGCTTTTCTTACCTTTGGAAAATTTATCTCTTCATCACTTACTATTACTTCAGCCTTACTAGCTCCCCCTCTAGCTTCAGGCCCATATGATTGGGTTTGTACTGCATTTAGATTTGAAAGTATAGAGCCTTCTGCAAGTATAACACCTGCTAGAATAAGTCCTTGACCACCAGAACCACTAAGCCTAACTTCTTTTCTCATAATATAATCTCCTTATACTTACTTGAATTTATTTAAAATTTTTTCATATTCCTCAGTATACTCTGGCATAACACTATCTTTAAATACTCCATAAAATGATTTATTCTCTAATTTTTCTTTGGGTAATTTATCTTTAATAGATACATCTAAATAATTTTCTTTTAATAAATTCATTAAGGATACTGCTGACCCTTTCTTATTTTTTCTTCCATAGTATGTTGGACACAAACTCATTCCTTCTATTAAAGAAAATCCTTTATGATTTATTCCTTTTTTAATATAATCTATCATTTGCTTTGCATGATATGCTGTAGCCCTTGCAACAAATGTAGCTCCTGCTCCTATTGCTAGCTCACATATATCAAAAGGTCTGTCAATATTTCCATATGGTGCTGTTGTGGATAAATCATTAGTGTTAGTAGTTGGAGAGTATTGACCGCCTGTCATTCCGTATATATTATTATTAAATACTATTGCTGTTATATCTATATTTCTTCTACAAGCATGTATTAAATGATTTCCTCCTATTGCACTACAGTCACCATCACCAGTTATAACTACAACATGCATATTAGGACTTGCAAATTTTACACCTGTTGCAAATGGCAATGCTCTACCGTGAGTAGTATGAAGTGTATTAAAGTTTAAATATCCAGATGCCCTTGATGAACATCCAATACCAGATACTATACAAACATTTTCCTTAATAAGACCTAACTCTTCTATAGCTACAGCTATAGATCTCATTAATATCCCATGACCACATCCAGGACACCATATATGTGGCAGTCTATCCATTCTAAAATTATTTTCTATGACTGTACTAGGCATCTTTTTACCTCCAATATTTTATCTACAATTTCTTCTGGAGTTATAATATCTCCATTATATTTGTTGATTCCATAAATATTACAGTCTTTTGAACTTACCCTTTCTACTTCTAACCTTATTTGTCCACTATTTAATTCAGGTACATATATATTTTGAACTTGCTTACTTATTTCTCTCATCTTTTCTTCAGGAAATGGCCATACCGTCTTTATACTTAAAAGTCCAGCTTTTATGCCTTCTTCTCTTAGTATATTTACTGCATCTTTGCTACATCTACTCATACATCCAAAAGTAACTATAAGTTCTTCACAATCTTTTGTTTTATATTCCTCATATATTAATATGTCATCTAAGTTACATTCTATCTTTCTCATAAGTCTATCCATTAATATTTTTGTTTTCTCTATGCTGTTAGTTGGAAACCCTACGTCATCATGCATAAGTCCTGTTACATGATATTTATAACCATCTGTAAAATTTGCCATAGGAGGTACCAAGCAATTTGAATCATAAGCCTTATAGTCTTTTTTAGATGCTGTAACTTTTATTCTATCTATTACTTCTAATTCATTTATTTCTGGTATTTCTACCTTTTCTCTCATATGTCCTATAACTTCATCTAAAAGTAATATAACTGGGGTACGGTATTTTTCTGAAAAGTTAAATGCTTTTACTGTCATATCAAATGTGTCTTTAACGCTTATTGGAGATAATACTATTATTGGATGGTCACCATGAGTTCCCCACTTAGCTTGCATTAAATCACCTTGCGCTGGAGATGTTGGAAGCCCTGTACTTGGACCACATCTTTGAACATTAACAATAACACATGGTACTTCAGCTAAACATGCATACCCTATATTTTCTTGCTTTAGAGAAAAACCTGGTCCACTAGTAGCTGTCATTGATTTTAGTCCTGCAATTGATCCTCCTATAGTTGCAGCCATAGATGCTATTTCATCTTCCATTTGAATAAACTTACCTCCTACTCTTGGAAGCATAAACGATGAAATTTCTGCTATTTCAGTAGATGGTGTTATAGGGTATCCTGCAAAAAATTTCATACCTACATAAAGTGCCCCATGTACACAAGCTTCATTTCCTTGTAATAACTTTACTTTCCTAGACATATTCTCACCTCTTTAATCCTCAGAAGTTTGTGCTATATATATAGCATAATCTGGGCATCTAAGTTCACATAATCCACAAAAAATACAATCTTTTTCTTTTTGTATTTGTACCTTACTATTTTCTAGTTTTAATACATCTTTCGGACAAAATTCCACACAGATTCCACAACTTTTGCACCACTTTTCGTTTAGCACAAGTTTCTTGCCAGGCAATATTCTCCCTCCCCTTATAGTCTTAATGTTTAAAGATATTAAATATATATTTCTAATTATCTTTTATAGTTTCTAATATTTTTAACTCTCACTCTATTCCTATATATTCTTTTGGATTGCTGTATATTCTTTTATCTCGAATAAATATGAAGTAATTCAAAAGAATACCATCTTAACTTTTACTAAAATAATAATACATAATATAAGGCAAAAATTTTAAATATATTTATAGCAAGTTTTTATTTTTATAAAATTAATTAACTTATGTTTTCTATATACTTAGAATAAAAAAAATACCATCAACATAAATTTATGCTAATGGTATTTTTATATGATTAAACTTATACTATTTATTTTCTAATTCATTAACTCTTTTCTCTAAATTAGAAATTTTACTATTTATTAATACTGTCTTTTCTTTATATTTTTTTATAAATTTATATATAGCAATAGGAATTAATATCCATATTAATATATTAAATACTTGGAAAAAAATTCATATGTAATAGACATAAACTCCTCCCGTACTATTTCCAATTTTTAACCGATTCTTCGTAATAATTTATAAGTTTAGGATGAGATAAAGTATTAGTATCAATACTTTCAATATCGATAACTTCATCCTGTGCAAAATTGAACATACTCTCAATAGAACCCTTGTTTAAATACTTGGTACTTACATTAACCTTAATATCATCCAAATTCAACTCTTGTTTTGAAGAAAGATTAAATCCCCATTCTCCAAAAGATGGCACTTGCACATGATATGGATATACATTAAAATCCTCAGATTTTAAAGTTTTATTTATACTCCAAAATGCTTTTCTAGCATAATATGGGCTAGTGGATTGAACGGTCATTACTCCATTTTGAGTTAATGCATTTTTACATAGTCTATAAAATATATTAGTATATAATTTATTTAAACTATCATTGTTAGGGTCTGGCAAATCAACTATTATAACATCATAAACCTCTTTAGTATTTTCTAAAAATTCAAAAGCATCTTCATATACCAAATTTACTTTTTCACTAGATAAAGAGTTTTTATTAATCTCAGTTATAAGTGGGTTTGTTTTGCACAAATCTACCATCTCTTTATCTATGTCAACTAAAGTAATATTTTTAATATCATCATACTTTAATAACTCACGAACTGCAAGTCCATCTCCTCCGCCTAGTATCAATACATTTTCATGATTTTTAACTATTCCCATAGGTATATGAACTAATGCTTCATGATATCTATATTCATCTTTAGATGAAAACTGTATGTTCCCATTTAAATATAACCTTAAATCATCCTTGTGTCTTGTCATAACAATCTTTTGATACTGCGTTTGATTTGATAATACAACTCTATCACGATATAGTGAATTTTCAATACTTTGAGATATATTTTCAGAATATAATACTCCTAAAAACATAAATACTAATGATATATATGAGACTATCTTAAACGTTTCAATATTTTTTATATAACTTTTATAATTATGAATTATAACTATAGCTATTACTATGTTTATCGTTCCCACTAAAAAAGATGTAGCAAAATACCCTAAAGTAGGAAGTAAAAATAATGGGAATAAAAGTGAGCCGATAAGTCCTCCTATATAATCAAAGCTAAATACATTTGATAAAGTTACTCTTAAATTATCACAATTTTCCTCTATAATTCTTGTAAGTATAGGAATTTCAAGTCCTACTAAAGTTCCTATTAGAACTATCTGTATATACATAATAAATTCACTAGAAGCTATATATACATTGGATAAAAATAGTATTAATGAAGATATTCCTCCTAGTATACCGACAGCTATTTCAACAAATACAAAAAAGTCAAATAGGTTCTTTTTAACATATTTTGAAATATGAGAACCTACTCCCATAGCACACATATAAAGCCCTATTGTTATAGAAAACTGCTTTATACTATCTCCTAATAAGTATGAGCCTACAGCACTTATTAAAAGTTCATAGACTATCGAACAGCCTGATATTATAAGTGTTGTAAGCATTAAAATCTTGTAATTAAATTTATTATTTACCATTACTGTATAGCACCACTAATTAGTATAGCAAGACCTATAAATATTCCTGAAACCATAAGTCCTGCTGCACTATTTCCATTTCCAATTTCTTCATTTAGGTTATATTTTTTATTAAATACTAACATTGATAAGTAACCTAATATACAAAGTACTATTCCAAGTACAAAGTATATAACTGTTGAAGTTAAATCTTGTAGTATTGTTGTATTTGTATTTTGATTAACTGGAGATGCTATAACACTTCTTAAAAGTATTCCTACTGCTATTGATGATGCTGCACTTATATATCCTACTGCTTTATTTCCTCTTTTTATTTCTGTTGGAAAGTGACAAGGTATAGCCAAGTCTACTAAAAAATTTCCAACTAACATAAGTATAAAACCTATTACTGAATAGATTATCGTTCCTAAAATACCTTCCATATATTCCTCCTATTATTTACCACTACTAAGTCCACCACCAGATGATGTTCTTGAAAATACACTACCTCTTTTAACACTTTGATTTGAAGTTTGTAGTTCTCTGTATTTATTATTAAAATCTTGAGAGACTATGTTTCCTTTATAAGTATTAAATGGAGATATTCTTCTTTTGTATTTGCTGTAGTCATTTCTATATCCAAATGTATAATAAAAATCTCTATAATATACATTTGATGAAGAGTGACTTGTATTATATAGATCATTGTTGCTAACATACATATATTCTCTAGGACATACTTGTATATATGTCTTATCATCCATCCCTATATAAACTACAGCATATTCATCCTTTGTAAGTATAGCCACACTATACTCATCATCACTACTTTGAACTTCTTCTATTAAAGTTGTTGCTTTATCTATTATATCTTTTGCTGATTCATCCATGGACATAGATGTATAATATACATCTGCTTTTAGTTTACTATCAGCATCTGAAGTTATAGATGTGTAATAAGTATATTTTGATGAGTTATTTTTAAGGTAGTTTTGTATAAAATTTTTATCACTTATAAACATATATACTATTAATATAATTATAGGTATTGAAAGTAATAAAGCATATTTTAGATATTGCACTTTTTTCTGTTCTTTTTTAGGATTGTTTTCTTCTATGTAATCATCTTGTAGTATTTCTATATTATCTACTTCAATGCTTTCACAATAGGTAACTTCATCCTCCCAAATTTCTACTGAAAATATTTTTTTAGATTCTTTATGTTCATATTCTTTAAATACTACTTTTTCATATAAATCTACATCTGCTTTATAAAAGTTTGTAACTTCTGCTTTTAAGTCTTCTTTTAATTTGTATCCCGACTTGTATAATGTGTTTTCTGATTTTTGATGGGTTTCTTTAAATAAATATAAATAATCATAACTTATTCCAACACTTAACCATAATACGCTATTATTATCGCTTAAAATTTCGTATTCTATAAAAGTTGAACCTTCTTCATCTTTGTATACTATATAAGAAATTATTTTATATACATTAGATTTTATTTTTATCCTTTGCCCTATTTCTAATTGCCTAAAACTAGCATTAACCATAATCCCCCCTATTTTACATATTTTACCATATATTTATTATATCATATAAAAATTTCATTTTTTAAGATTTGTATACAAATTTCTCTTTATATATCCATATTTGTTATTTAAGTTTTTTAATGTTAGATGCACTTTAAAATATCCCATATAAGCAAAACTTATATGGGATATTTTAATCATAATTATTATATATTTTACATTAACTATTTCTACTTCTTTTTTGTCTATGTATATTCTCACATAATAAACTTTCATCTAGTCCACCTCTATAATGGGCTATTATAGTTTCTAAATCTATATTAGTTTCTTCTATAATTATTTTAACCTCATATATAGTTGGATTTTCAAACATTTGAAGTATTTCTAATTCCTCTTTAGTCAATTTTAGACCTTCTTTCTTCAATAATTATATATATATTTATACTTTTAATAACTATTATTTATGTATTATTCTTATCTGTAATTATACTCCTATATATTAATTTAAAACACTTTTATTTTTTATTTCTAATTTAAATAGTAGTTAACATAATAAGATTATGGTAATAAATTATTATTATTAATTTTTATATAATTAAATATTAATAATAATATAAATTTACGAGCGAATTTATATGATAATCATGTATTAAAAATTTAAGTATTTTATATCTACTAGAAATATACCTTTTATATTTTTATATTTCTTCAATACTATACTTATGTCTACCTAGATTCCATTTGATTCTTGTGATTCTTCATTTTGTACTAGTGGTGTGCATTCTATGGGGTTGTATCAACAATTGCATTCATATTTTCCTATATCCTTTAAAATACCATCTATAAATTTGTCTTTATTCACTGCTATAGATAAATATTTTCTTTTACTAATGTTTGCCATAATTCTTTTAATTCACTTTACCATACGTTTTACTTAAATTAAGGCATACTTGTAGGTCTAGTATTATCCATTATTTATCCTTTGGCTGGTAATCTTATATGCTATATCATTATTTGTATATTTAAGTAGTAGTATAACTAATTTTTTAGTTGTTTATTTTATAATTAATTTTATCTATTCCACTTCCGATTGCTATGTATATAAGATTAACTCCTTAAGAATATTGGCCCTGTTACTTGACAAAAATAATAAAAATATACATAATAGTACTATAAAGTATCAATAAGTACTAATCAGTACTATTAGTTTCTAAGAGGTGATTTATGAGTAGTAAACAAGAAGTTATTATGCAAGTGGCTCAAAAATGTTTTAATAAACAAGGATTAAAATATACATCAATAGATGATATTGTAAAAGAATGTAAGATATCTAAATCTACATTTTATAAGTATTTTGCGACTAAGGAAGATTTAGTTTGGGAAATGTTAATCTATTCTAATAAAAAATTTTCCAATGCATCTATATTGATAGACACAGATGATACAAAAACACCACATGAAAAATTAAAAGAAAAAATAAAACTTGTATCTGATTATCTTAAATATAACTATTCTTTTAATTCACACATTCTAGGAGAATTTTCAGAAATTAAGGGTAATTCTTTAATAGAGATAAGAAATAACTTAAGATCTAATATAATAAACTGTTATAAGACCCCTTTAATATTAATTTATGGTGAAGAAATAACTCCTTTTATATGGGAGTTATTATTTGTTATAGATAGCTTAATTCATGAATTTAATCTTGTAATGAAAATGAATAAAAGAAATATTAGTGAAGAATATATTTTTGAATTTATAACTAGACAAATAGAT
Organism: Romboutsia sp. D33t1_170424_H2; assembly: GCF_015669105.1. NCBI lineage: Bacteria > Bacillati > Bacillota > Clostridia > Peptostreptococcales > Peptostreptococcaceae > Romboutsia > Romboutsia sp. D33t1_170424_H2. The sequence continues at coordinate 20,006 of NZ_JADOZQ010000013.1, forward strand.
TTAAATATAAAAAATCTAAGATACAACAAAAGTATTATAAATGAAAATATATTTTACTCTATAGATGAAATTGGTGAAAGCAATTATAAAGATTCTCTAAAAGATGTTTTTTTAAATGTAGTATATTCTATAAAAGAATGTATTAAATTAAATGAAAACGAAAAACTATCTGAAGCAATTACAAAAATAGAAGAAGAATTTAATTTAGGTAATTATAATTCATTGACTATGCATGCTATGATAGCATACTTAGAAAAGCAAGATTCTCTAAAAGAATATGCAGCTAAATTAAATAGATTGATATCTAAGTTAGGAGATGAAATAATAAATGGAGAATAAAAGATTAAGGAATTTAATAGTTTCAGTGCTAATGCTAGGTTCATTTTTAACAGGGCTTAATCAAACTGTACTAACTTCAGCACTACCTAGTATAATGCATGATTTTTCTGTAAATGCAGATACAGCTCAATGGCTAACATCAATTTATATGCTTGTTTTAGGTATTATGATACCCTCAACTGCATATTTAATAAGTAATTTCTCAACTAAAAAGCTATATATTAGTGCTATGTTGCTATTTTCTATTGGATGTATAATATCTATATTTACAAAAAACTTTTCATTGCTAGTTGTGTCTAGAGTCTTTCAAGCGATGGCTTCCGGAATAATAATGCAATTAGTTCAAGTTGCAATGCTAAACCTATACCCTAAGGAAGAAAGAGGAGCTGCCATGGGTATGTATGGTTTTGTTGTTGGTGTTGCTCCAGCAATAGGACCAACATTAGCTGGGTATGTAATAGATAACTTTGGATGGAGAGTTTTATTTTATGTTCTAGCTTTTATTGCAGTATTAGATATGATATTTGCACACTTTACATTAAAAAATATTACAGAAATTAAAAAATCTAAACTTGAATTCATATCACTAATATTATCAACTTTCGGGTTTGGAGGATTATTAACAGGAGTTTCTAATGTTGGATCATATGGAATATTAAATCCTATAACATATGTACCAATAGTAATTGGAATTATATCACTTATATTATTTACAATAAGACAATACAAGGTTGATGTACCACTTTTAAACCTTAGAGTATTTAAAAGTAAACAGTTTGTAGTATCAGTTATATTGCTAATGATTACTTATGGAGCATTTACATCTGCAACTATGATATTATCTTTATATATACAATCAGCAAGAAAAATGTCCGCAATGATACCAGGATTAATGATGCTTCCAGGTTCAATACTTATGTCTATATTAAGTCCAGTATCAGGACGTATGCTTGATAAATATGGAGCAAGAATCCCAGTTTTATCAGGATTTTTATGTTTGGGAATAGGTACATTTGCATTTTCAAACTTAAGTGAAACAACGTCTATTTTAACATTAACTATTATGTATTCGTTTAGAATGCTCGGAATAACATTTTTATTAATGCCAGTTACAACTTGGGGACTTAATTCACTTAAACAATCTGAACTGGCAGATGGTAGTGCTATAAGCTCTACACTTAGACAAGTTTCTGGGGCAATAGGCGCATCTATGCTTATATCTATAATGACACATGTATCAAATAGTAGTTTAAATACGTCTCAAGTTCTTGCTGATATAAAAGGAATGGATGCTGCATTTAGAATTGCTACTATATTAGTAGTAATCGGATTAATAATTGCAATAATATATGTAAAAGATAATAAGAAAAAATCTAAAAAAACATGTAACGATAATCTGGCCTTAGAATAAATTATATAATTTACCCCTTAAATTAGTATATTTATTAACAGTTATAATAAAATATAAAAACTTAAATAATAAAAAGATGGCATCATATTTCACAATGCCATCTTCTTTATTTTTTTAAGTTTTTTATTTCTTCTATAGTAAGTCCAGTTTTTTGTGCTATCACTTCAATAGGTAATACATCTAATAATTCCTTTGCTATTTCTATAGCCTTTTCTTTTTTTCCTTGTTCTATCTTCTTTTTCTCAAATTCTAAATCTTCTATAGATTTGTTAATTTCTTCAGATTTATCATAATTAAAATAATTTCTATCTTCTAAATCAATAAATTCTATATTATCTAAATCTAAAGATACTTTTTCTTTCTTTTCGATTTTTCTTCCAATTTCATTATTTAACTTTCCTATTTTGTTACAGCAAGTCATTTTGACAAAGTATGTTTTGTTCCATTTAAAAAGAGGTATGAAGAAAAACATAAAATACCAATATGATATATATACTTCTACATGTCCATACTTTCCACAGCATTTACATATAGTAAATTCATCAAAGTCTAGTTTTTTCTCTTCTTGACTTATACCCATTATAAAAAACATTTGTTTCCTCCAATAGTCTTTCTAATATTTAGTAATATTATATCAAATTAATTACCTTTAAAGTACTAATTCTATTTTTATTGTTGGCTAATTTGTGAAACCTTATGAATCTCTACTTTTTCATTTTTCCTTAAGTTTTTATAATATGTCCTAAATAAAGAAGAAACTACTATAACACCAAGGGCTATAGAACCACTTGCAAATAAAACATTAGCTCCTGTAGTGAATGATTCTTGGAAATTTCCTTCTATAACATAATACATTGTATTATATAATCCAAGACCTGGAATTAAAGTTATTATTCCTGGAACTACAAATAATATAGTAGGTTTTTTCATCTTTCTTGCTAATATTTCACATAATAATGCTGCAATTGACGCTGCTATAAAGTTTGCACTCATCATATCAAAATTGATTCTCATTAAAAATATATATATAGTCCATGATATCATTCCTATAGAACCAGATATGTATAGTGTTTTTTTAGGTGCATTTAAAAATACTGCAAAACCAACTGCTGCTAAGTATGAAAATATTATATGTATATACATTGGCATCCAAATCATTATAATAATCCTCCCCATTTTACATATATATTCATTGACACACCAACACCAACTGCAATAGCTGTGGCAATAACTCCTGCATCAATTGCTCTTCCTACTCCTGACATTAACTCCCCTGATACTAAATCCCTTATAGCTTTTATAAAAGGTACTCCTGGTAAAAGTGGCATTATAGATCCTACTATTAACATCTTTGGTGTATCTAATATACCAAGTTCTACAAGACCTATTCCACAAAATCCTATAATTATAGATGAAACTAGTGTTGCAAAAACAGGTATATTTGTTATTTTTTTTACCTTATTATAAGTAATCATAGCTATTACCGATGTTATAAGAGTTAGCATAAATGTTATTACGTTATCTCCTCCAACTAATACTGCAAAACTAGAAGAACCTATTGCAGTCCATATATTTATCTCACTTTGTGTATGCGGTGATTTATCTTCTAAGTTTTTTAATTCTGCTATTGCATCATCTATTGACATATCTATATCGTTAACAAATTTTCTTGAAAACTCATTTAGTAAGTCAATTTTATTTAAATTTATACACCTATTTTCTATTACTTTCATAAATGTATATCCATCAAATCTATCATCAGAAACTATAATGGTATTGGGTGCCATAAACACATTTATATGAGAAAATCCTCTAGATTTGCAAATCCGTTTTACAGTATCGTCTACTCTATAAGTTTCTGCTCCATTACTAAGCATTAATTGCCCTATAAATGTGGCTAATCTCAAGACATCCTTTTTGTATTTATAATTAATACTTTCTGCCATAGTTGACCCCCTCATTTACATATTATTTTTATTAGAAATTAATTATATCACTTCTATTTAGATATATAAAGCAAAATTTTTATACTTTAAAATCATTAATACTTTTAATTATTATAGATAATTAAATCCGTGAAATTGTATTTAAGAATGTTTCGTTTCTCTTAATAACTTATTGTTATAAAAAAAGATAGTGCCCAAAAGTACAACACTATCTTTTTTAATTATTGATAATTTAATTTTATTTATCATTAAATGATACAACACTAAATATGTTTAAAATATATTCTTTTTATATTATATCTATAATTTTAGTAGCTATTTTCTCTCCAAAACATTTATCATGCTCTACAAAAAGCATAGTAGGTTTTTCTTCAAGAATCATATTTTCTATTTGTATACGCGAAATTACATCAATAAAATTAAGGGGTTCGTCCCAAATATAAAGTTGAGATTTTTCACATAAACTTGCAGCAATAAGTAATTTTTTCTTTTGACCTTCACTCCACTGTTCTATATTCTTTTCAAATTGAATATTTGTAACACCTACTTGATTCAAGCTACTTTTTAAATGCTGTATATTTATTCTTTTTTCTGCTGAAAACTCTTCAATTTTTCCTTTTAAAAAATTTGTTTCTTGAGAAACATATGATATCTTACTTACTTTTTCTACATAGCCTGTATAATTAATTTCTTCTCCCATTAATAGCTTTATTAAACTTGATTTACCACACCCATTTTTACCTCTTATCCAAATACGATCTCCTGGTTTAATTTTAAAACTTATTGGTTTTTTTAATATTTCCTTTTGATATACTATTTGTAAGTCTACTACCTCTAACAACTTATCTGAGTTTGTCTCTATATTCCCTATTTTGAGTTTTTCTACCTGTTCTATATTTTTTAGCAATTTAGATTTTTCCTCTATAGCTTTATTTTGACGCTTTTCTAAGCATTTAGCTCTTTTCATCATCTTTGATGCTTTATGCCCAATATATCCTCTATCTACAGGACCACCTCCTATTTTAGTGGACTCTAATTTATCAGACCAACTAGATTTTTGTTTAGCTGCTATTTTAAGTCTTTTAATGTTTTTAAGTAATTTTTCATTTTCTGATTTTTCAAACTCATCTCGCCTATCATTATTTACTTGCCATGTAGTGTAATTACCTTTTTGGATATCTATATTACTTTTATTAATAGATAAAACATGATTAATTACTTCATCTAAAAAGTTTCTATCATGTGAAACTAATATAAATCCCTTCTTCTTATTTAAATATTTTGCTACACATTCTCTACCTTCTGAATCTAAATGGTTAGTAGGTTCATCAATAAGTAAAAAGTTATTTTTTCTAAGAAATAATGCTGATAATAATAGTTTTGTACGCTCACCAGAACTTAATGTTTTAAAATTTCTATCTAGTATTTCTGGTCCTAATCCTATTTTTCTTACTTCTTTTTCTATCATTTCATTAATAATATATCCATCATAGCTTATAAATTTATCTAACACTTCTCCATATTCTTTTATATATTTAATATCACCTGAATATTCTTTTAGTTCTTTTTCCCATTTAGTGAACGGTGCTATTGCTTCTCTCATAACTTCTAAAGCTACTTGATTGTCATTCTCTACATTCATAGGAAAATAATCAAAGCTTACTGGACTTATTATTTGCCCACTATATTTATATTCTCCTTTTAATAATTTTAAAAAAGTTGTTTTCCCTCGACCATTTCTACCTATTAATCCTAACTTCCAGTCTGTATCTATATTTATGGATACATTTTTAAATATATCATCTCCATGGTTATCATATTGAAAACTTAAATTATTTATTTTAATTTGTGCCATAATTGTCCTCTCCTTTGTTGAGGAAATAAAAAAACTTCCTCAACTTAAATAGTCTTTTTTACTACTTAAAAGATAAGAAAGTTATTATATTTAAATATTATGACATGCAAATAAAAGCAATGATTGCTTTTATTTGAGTAATTTAGTTATAACATTTAATCTTATTCTTAACTTTAAGTAGTTTATAGGGTAGCTTAATAAAACATCTATTTTTGATGTTTTAAAACCTAATTAAACTATATTATTGTTATTTTGAATAAGATTAATTGTTCATTTTATCTAATCACCTCTATATGTATTTTGTATTATTATAATATTATAGTAACTTAATTTCAAGTGCTTACATTAGATCAAGAGATTTCATGAATTTAATTTTTTAAGATAATTTAAGTTAAAAAGGGATATGTCTTAAGACATATCCCTTTTTATAACTATAAACTAGTTATCTTTTATTTTCTATTATATTTGATATAATACCTTTACATCTTCCACATCCAGTACCTGCTTTAGTAACTTCTCCAACTTTTTCAACAGTGTCAGCTCCATTTTTTACTGCTTCTACGATTGTATCTATTGATACATTCTTACATTTACATGCATTTTTTATAAGAGCCTCTACTTCCTTAAGCTCTTCTTCGTTTTCAATATTTATATCAGACATCTTTTTAAGCTCTTCAATAGTTCTAGCTCCCTGTGCTTGAGCCTTTCTAACTTGTAAATATTTATCCATATCTAGTTTCATATGTATTTCTCCTAACCTTTAAATTTATTTATTAATATATTAACTTTATAATTATTTAATATTATAATTACATTATATTTATATCCAATATTAATATATAATAAACAAGTTTTATTGAGTAAAGTAAACTACATTTTCTAAATTAAAGTTTATTTTTACATTTTGGTTAACTTCATAAAAATGCTTATTTGAACTAACCTTGAGTATAAAGTCTTTTATATCTATTTCATAAATTGTATTTTCACCTAAATATGTTTTCTTTTTAATTTTTCCTATAACTCCATTTGGATAATTTTCATTATTAATTTCTATATTTTCTTTAGATATCATAAGTTCTACATTATCTAAACTTTCATTTTTATCAATATCTAAGCTTAGCTTAACATATTCATTTTCAAATAATCCATTATATATTTTCCCACTTATATAATTTCTTTCTCCAAATATATTCGCAACTACTTTACTATTTGGTTTTTCATATAAGTTTTTTGGAGTATCAAATTGTTTTATTTCTCCATTTACCATAACTGCTATTTTATCACTCATCATCAAAGCTTCTTCTTTATCATGAGTTACTAGTATTGTAGTTATTTTTAATTTTTTTTGTAAATTTAATACAAACTCTCTCATTTCTTGTCTTAAGTTTATATCTAAATTTGAAAAAGGTTCATCTAAAAGCAGCACCTTTGGATTTATCGCTAAACTTCTTGCTATGGCTACTCTTTGTTTTTGACCTCCCGAAATTTGTGATGGGTACTTTTTTTCGTATCCATTAAGTTTTACTAAGTCTATTAATTCTTGTACTTTTTTATTACGTTCGCATTTTTTAATTTTTTTCATTTTAAGTCCAAACTCGATATTTTCAAATACATTCATATGAGGAAATAAAAAATAATCTTGAAATACTATGGCTACGTCTCGTTTTCCTGTGGGTATATTTTTTATACTATTTCCATCAAATAATATATCTCCTTTATCAAAATCAAGTATTCCTGCTATTATCTTTAATGTAGTGCTTTTACCACATCCTGATGGTCCTAGTAAAGAAATTATTTCGCCTTCATTTATTGATAAATTTATACTTTTTAACACATTTATATTATTAAAACTTTTATTTAAGTTAACTATTTTAACACTTGACATTGTATTCTCCTTAAATTGGTTTATCCTAAAAAGTAATTGTTTTTATTATTTAAATAATACTTTTTTATTTTTCCTTCTACAAGTATTAGTACTACTATACTTACAATTAAAAATACTAGACTGTATAGTGCTGCTACTGTTCTATCTCCGCTTTGTATATATGGAAACATAACCATAGGATATGTAATTATATTACCTCCTCCTATTAGCATAGTTAAGAAGTATTGACTAAATGAAATTATAAAACACATACTAGATGCACCTATTACTCCTGGAAATATTAAAGGTAATGTTATGTATCTAAATGTGTTTATTGAATTTGCTCCTAAAAGCTTTGCTTGTATTTCTAATTTTTCTCCTACTAAATTATATATATCCGCTATCATTTTTACTGCATAAGGAATACAAGGAAGTATATTTATTATTATTACTCCTATTATATTATTTGCTAGACCATTTCTTAAAAAAGTAATGTGAACCCCCATAGCTATAGATATCATAGGTACAATTATTGGTGATAGCACTAAAATTTCAAATAATTTTTTTCCTCTAAATTCATATATTGATATAGCCTTAGCTGCTGGTATGCTTATTATAATTGTTATTAATATCACTATTATTGATATTAATATACTGTTAATTAATATTTTTATATTATAAGTATTTAATATATATTCAAACCCTCTTAAAGAATAGTCTGTAGGTATTAACTTTGGATAAGTCCACCTACTAGTTATTGTCCATATTAATAGTATTGAAATTGGTATTATAAGTACTATTAATAATATATCTAAAATTATTTTTTTACTTTTCATAATCTCACCTATAATTTATACTTATACATTTTTGAAAAAATTTTGTTATATATTATTAATAAAACAAAACTTATGCCTGATAATATAATATTTATAACCATAGATAATGCCTTTTGGTTAAAATCTGTACTTACATAATTAGTGTAAGCTAATACTGATAATGCTTTAGGTGTACTTGGCCCTATTAAAAATGGTACTTCATATGACCCAAAAGCAAAAGCAAATAGTATTATGAATGAAGATATTATAGATGGCATAGCAAGTGGTAAAGTTATGTATCTAAAACTTTGTAGTTTGCTAGCACCCAAATTTAGTGCTACTTTTTCTAGCTTCTCATTTATATTTCTTAGTATATTATAAGTTGTTATTACTACAAAGGGTATCCCTTTGTATAAATATACAAGTATTATTCCTATACCATTTTTATCAGATATTAAATTTATAAATTGTGATGAATCAGATATTATACCTAAATTATATAAAATTCTTGATATTATTCCAGATTGAGAAAATATTGTTACCATAAAAAATACTACTACTATATGTGGAATTATTATTGGCAAGTTTAACACGGTATTTCTAAAATTTGAGTACTTATCTTGAGTTAACAAATAGGCTAATAAAACACCAAGTATTACAGATATCAAGCTTGATATTAAGGATGTATTTAAACTAAATAGAAGAGACTTCAAAAAAGAAGTCTCTCTTAAAATCTCTTTGTAATAACTAAAATTTATTTCATTAAAACCTATTTGTGGAAAATATCCTAAACTTTGTAATAGACAATTTATTATTCCATACCCCATTATAAATAACAAAAGTATAGCTGTTGGTGCTATGAGTATATATGGTTTTATTTTATTGTTCACTTTCTAGAACCTCTTTTGTCCATATTTTTTCTATTATTGGAACAAGCTCTGCTCTTAATTCTGGAACAGCATTTTCTATTACTATCATTTCATCACTAAATTTACTTTTTTCATTTTTAGGTATTTTGTTCATATCTAATATTGTTGAGTCTCCCCAATTTTTACTAAATGTTTTAGAACCTTGTGCATCTATACTCATTAAGTAATCTATTAAAACCATAGCACCAGCTTGATTTTGACTATTAAATGGTACTGTTAAGAAATGAGTATTGCTTATATTTCCTTTTTCAAATTCTATTATCTTAGTATTAGGACTAAACTCTTTACTTTCTATTTTAGATGGTATTACATTTGGTGAATATGTCATTGTAAAGTAAACTTCTTCATCTGAATACATATTATCTAATTGTGAAGTTGTTGAAGGATAAGTTTTACCTTTATTCCATAAGTATGGTTTTATTTCTTTTAAATAGTTAATAGCAGGTTGGATTACTTCTTTTACCTTTGTTTCATCTACTGGTAAATCTTTTACATTTTCATATCCTACTATATCGTATATTACGTTTCTTACAAAAGCACTACCTGTAAAGTCAGGAGGTGCTGGGTATGTAAATTTACCTGGATTTTTCATTATTACTTCTTTTAAATCATTAGTGTTTTTAATTTCTTTATCCACTTTAGAAGCATTTTCTATTATTGTAAATTGTGCTTTACCCCAAGGTGCTTCCATATTATCTACTTTTGTTCCAAAGTCTGTAGTTATATCTTTTGAAGTTGTATCTACATATTTATTAAAGTTTGGAAGTTTTTCAGTAAATTTTCCTAATAGTAAATTACTATCTTTTGCAGTTTTAAAGTTTTCTCCATTTATCCAAACTACATCCATATTTCCTTTTAAATTGTTTGCTTGTTTATCTGATAATAAACTGTTTAATATTTCATCTATATTCATACCTACTCTTTTTACAGTTATATCATACTTTTCTTTCATCTGAGGTATTATGTAAGTATCAAACCATTTATTCATTACTTCGTTACCACCATAACCATAGAAATTAACAGTAGTCCCTTTAGCTTCTTCTAATAATTGTTCATATTTTTTATCTGAAACATTTACTTCTTTTGGTTTTGTAGATGGTTTTGAACATCCAATTAAACTTATAGTCATAATTATACTTAAAGCACCTATTATCTTTCTTTTAAATTTCATATTTATCTCCTTTTGTATTATTTTATTTTTTATCAATATTATCTTATGTTATATATCTATTTTTTATTTTTTATATGTATTTAAAAAATTCGATTCGCTCATGTTACTCAAACGACTTCGTCCGCTAATCAAAAATTCTTTTTTGAGCTACTGTGTAGGCGAATACCTTTACTTTTTCCAAATATGTTACTATAACTTTAATTCATAGATTAACAACAATTTACAATCAAATAAATTCCCTTGGTAAATAAAAAAGTATTGATGAGTTCATCAATACCTTTTTGTTGATATATAGAATATAATTATTTTTAATTCTTATAAAGATACTTAGCATACCATTTATTTTTAATTCTTATACCAAATAACTCCTATAAAAGTCTTAATAATCTGTATTAATGTCATTAACCCAAACATAACGCTTATATAATAAAATGCTCTTATTTCTTCTGCTGAATATATCAATATAAATCCTATAAAGAAAAGTACAAGTATAACCATAGTAATACTCATAGTAGTTACTATTTTTTTTAACCTTACTTTTCTTTTCATGTATAGTATTAATACTAATAGCATTAATGTTATCAATGCTATTATGGCAATATATTGTATAGTTTGAATAGGATATTTATCTTCCCAAACATAATTTTTATGTACGACATGTCGTAACATTCCCATCTTTTTGTGTGTAAAATAGTTCACCATATACGCTCCAACTAAGAGCAAAATTTCTAGTGTTGTAGTCAGTACATAAAAAATCTTTTTTATTTTTTCCATATAAATATCAACCTCATTATCTGTAATTTAAAATAATCACTACAATTAGTTTAGTGATTATTTTAAATTATTTATTTTGCAGCTTTGTTTGTTGGTAGTTTACCCACTATAGTATATTCACAATTACCACTATTTGGATCTCCTACTTGTACAGGAAGATTATTATGCATTTGCCATTCATTCCATCCACCATCATAAACAGTCATCTTATCCCATCCTGCATCATAAGCAATTAACCAAGGAACTGATGCTCTCCAACCTGTTCCACAGTAAAATGAAAGTTCATTGTTTTTATTTATATCAGAATCTGACCATAACTTTTCCATTTCTTCAGCAGTTATAACAGTTCCATCTTTATGTGTATAATCTTCCATATTGTATGGATTGCTTCCTGCATGTCCCCAAACTGCGCCTTTAGGCTCACCAGCTCTATCAATATAAGTGTATCCACTTGTTTTACCATCAAATTCATCTTTACTTCTTATACTTACTAGACGGAAGTTTTGGTCATTTTTTAATTTATCTTGAACTTGTTCTATAGACATCCAATATTCTGGATGTGCTGGAACAGTTGTTCCAAAGTCTTTTGCTGGTGTTGCTTTTTCTACTTCAGTTTCTGTTTGATACCCTGCTTTTTTCCATGCATCAAGTCCACCATCTAGAACTTTTACATTATCAACACCTGCCCAAAGATATGCATATGCTACTCTACTTACTGCTGAAATATCTGTTCCATATAAAATAACAGTTTTATCTTTTGTAACTCCTAAATCTAACATACCTTTTTCAACTACCTTAGGATCTGATATATTCCAAATCGGCTCTGATTCAACACTTGAAGTATCCACATGTAAAGCTCCTGGAAGATGTCCTTTTGTATAAGTTGGGCTGTCTTTATAAGTTCCCCACGAAACTTCTAATATAGTATAATTTTTAGACTCTGGTTGATTTCCATCTATTACACTTTGTACCCACTTAGGTGATACAAAGACTTTTTGTGTATCTACCTTTTCTGCCTTTACATCTGATTTCGTTTCTGTTGTTTTTTGAGAATCATTCGAAGGACTACTACATCCTACCGCCATTGTGGCTACCATTGTAATACCAACTAGTGCACTAATTAATTTTCTTTTCATAATTGTCCTCCGTTACTTTTTATCATTTTCTTAAAATGAGAGTGTTTATAGCTACCCTTAATATCACCCTTAATATCACCCTTAATTATTTAAACCCATAGAAAAATTGCTACCTTAAAAACAAATCTAAAAGATTTGAATTTACTGAAATTTGACCTCGATAATTTTATCATAATTCATATAAATCTCCAATATTTATACAAAATTTAAATACTTAACATTGGTATTATTTATTTTTTCTATACGTTAATATACAACATTTAAATTCTCTAATTTATATCTATATAAACAATAGCATCTTTAAATATCTTAGGATTATCATCAATATATATACAAGGTATTACACTAATCTTTTTTTCATTTCCTTTTAGTTCAAATTCATCACCTATATATAAATTACCATCAATTAACTCTCCTCCAGTTCCAGGTCCATGTATTAATTCATTATTATTTTCGTCCTTTGCGATTAATACTGGTTCTCTTCTTTTATTAACACTAAGTTCTGTGTATAAGTCATAATTATATTTAATCTTAACAGATACAGGAGATACCCTAATTTCCTCTATAGTGAAATTTCCTTTATATACATTTTCATCTATTTTAAAAGTTTTATTTATTTTATGTACTTTAGTATCATTTAATATATTTGATGCATTTATTATAGTATTAAATTCCCAATTGCCCCTAATAGCTTCAAATTCTTCATTTCTATAGTTATGCATTTCATTAAAAATAATCTTTAAGTCATAGTCTTTGTTTCCTTCTATCTTATCTAATATTTCATAAGGAGTGTCAGATGCACCATCTCCATCAGTATCTATTGATAGTAAACTAGTTTTAAACAATATATTCCCTTTTTTTTCTCCTATTACTTTTTCAACTTCACAAGAATTACTCTGTCCCTCAAATACAAGGTCATCAATAATAATTGTTGGATATAATGGTGATAAAGTTTCTATATTTAAATTATCATTAAAATTGGAATAATCAACACTCATACTAATTATTAGCTGTCTATCATCTAACATAACTTCACCTAGACTAATTTTTAGCCCATTAGATTCAATAGTTTGATTCCCTTCAAACTTGTACTTATCAAATTCATTTTCTTCTCTTCCTAGTAAAACTTCTATTTGTTTTGTTATATTCTCTATATAAGCCCATGTAGTTTTACTATTTAATGCCATAGTTCCTAAAAGAATGATGCTTGATCCAGCTATTATAAGCTTTTTCTTTTTTAATTTTATTTTTTGTTTATCCTTTAAAGCCTTATTTATAACAACCTCTATAGAAGAATCAAAGTTATCTGGTATCTTTATATTATCTAATTTGCTCATTTATTTCCCCTCCATTAATATCTTATATAATTTCTTTTTTCCTCTTTTTATGTAAGTTTTAATAGTATTTTCATTGCATTCAAGTACGTCTGCTATTTCCTTTATAGTCATATCTTGAAAGTATTGAAGTATTATAGGAGTTTTAAATTTTTCTTCTAATATATCTATAGCATTATATAAATCTATTTTCTCTTCCAATTTCTCATATGATATATCCTCAACTTCTTCTAATGCTTTTATGTCATATATAACCTTACTTTGACTTCTATTTCTATCATTTACATTATTGATAAGTATTCTTGTAATCCAAGTTTTAAAGTATTTTGGATTTTTTAATTTATGTATATTTATAATTGCTTTATATACTGTTTCTTGGCATACTTCTACTGCCTCTTCTTCATCTTTTATATACAAAAAAGCTGTTTTATATAAGTATTCTTTGTTTTCATTTATAATTGCATTAATTGAATCTTTGTCTCCCTTTATAGCTTTTTTTATTATATCCTCATCACTAACTTTATTTTTACTCCTTCTTAACATTAATAATTGTCCCATATCCCTCTCCTTTTGTTTGTATTACATTCATTAGACGCAATAGATATATAATAAGTTTCACTTAAATTAAATTATTTTTTAATTAATAAAAGCCATGTGTATAGAATAGACTTCCATACTCATGGCTTTTATTAATATTTAGCATTTTATATAAGTTATTTTATTTAGCAATTTTAATCTATGCAATAACTTTTTCAGTTTTTTCTTCTAAACACACTCTTGGCACAAGTAAGCATACTATCATACAGCATATCCCACTTAATATAAATGGTAATTTATTACCTATATCAAATATAAATCCAGATGCTAAAGATCCTACAATCATACCAATAGCTTTGTATGATCCTTGTATACCCATTATTTCACCATAATTTTCTTTTGCAAGTTTTGATACTATACTTTGTTGTATAGGAGTAACTAAAGCACTACTTCCAACGAATACCATTATAAACATAAAGCTAATTAATATGTTGTTAAATAATGATGCTAATATCATACTTATTCCAGCTATCATACAAGCTACTATTAAAGTGTATTTTTCATTATATTTTTTACTTAGATATGGATTTATACATAAGTTCATAATTAAAGCTACAACCCCAGCAAATGCCATAACAATACCATTAACTGTAGTTGGCATATTTAACACTGATTCTATATAATAGTTTATAGTCGAATTATATGAAGTTGTTGCTATAGTTATTAAAGTCATAACTATCATCATAATACTTACAGTAGGATTTAATGAAGTTGACTTACTTCCTTTTTTAAGATGTTTAGTATAAATCTCTATTTTACCAAGCTTTTTATCAATAGTTTCATCTAAAACAAAGTATATAACTCCTGCAACTAATAAACATAATATAAACTGAGTAAAAAATGCAAATTTATAACCTAAATTTCCACTAAATCCACCCATAAGAGCTCCAACAGAACTTGCTATTGATGTAGTTGCTGTATGATATGACATATATTTTGTTCTTTCTTCTTTCGAAGATATATCACTAACATAAGCTATACAAGTAGTTATAAATGCTACTGACATAGCTCCACCAGTTATTCTAAACATAAGTATAAGTGGTGTACTTTCTATAAATCCAAATCCTAGTTGGCTAATACCATAACCAATTACCCCAATAACTAAAAATCTCTTTCTTCCTCTTTGGTCAGACAAACTTCCCCATATAGGTGACATTACAAAATGAGATACTGCCATAGTTGAGTATAGTACACCAAACATATATGTAGGTAGGCTTAGTGCGTTTATAAGAGATGGTGTTACAGGATGTGCCATATTAAAGGTCGCCATGGTTATAAAATTTATAAATAATATCTTTCTCATTTTTATCTTGTCCATATTTACTCCTTAAGTTTTTATTTTAAACCTTAATTATTATATCATAAAAATATTTATATAACATAAAAAATTCACTTCACTTTATCAATGTAATTTATATAGTCAACTACATATTCCGTTATCAAAAAATTATTTTTACTTAAGTAAATATTTTGCTATAACTTTAACCTATAGATCTTTTACTATTTCTAAATAAGTGCAATATCTTAATAATTAAAAAAGCACAGATTACCATCTGCGCTCTTTTATACATCTCTTTTATATTAAATTTTACTTATAATATATTCTTTCCAATCTCCATGAGGTATCTCAATTAATTTATCTTCTGAATTATTTAAAGCTTTTGTATTATATTCATAGTAATATGCTATTTCTTTTATTCCATCTTTTAGAATAACTTCTATTTCTTTCCTTAAATACTCACAATTTATATTATTATCTTCACTATAGTTTTCTAAATCATCTAATTCTTTTAGGCTTTTATCAAAGTCTTTAAGCTCCATTAGCTCACCTATAATAGTACCATCCCCTGGTACAACAGCTGGATATCCCTTATTATCTAAATGAAATAAATTTCCATTTATTGTTGCTTTACAAGTTTTTGATACCTTACCTTTTAGAAGTTTTTCATAATTGAACATATCACTTCTTAAACTACCATATACAAATATTTTATCTATTAACATATTTCTCCACCTACAGCTTTTATATCTTTATCATATAATGTACATGCCTCTATTGCTAATTCTAGACCCTTTACTATTTCTTCTAAAGACATATATGGAGTATTTTTCTTGTCTATAACTTGAGAAGTCATATATGGTATATGTATAAACCCACCTTTTATATTTGGATATTTCTTATCTATCATGTACATTATTCCATACATTACATGATTGCATACAAATGTACCAGCTGTATTTGATACTGTAGCAGGTATTTTATTTTCATTCATATGTTTAACCATAGCTTTTATTGGCAAGTTTGAAAAATATGCAGCTTGTCCATCTTCTTCTATTATCTCATCTGTTGGTTGATTTCCTTCATTGTCCTTTATTCTAAAATCATCCATATTTATAGCAACTCTTTCAGGAGTTATATCATATCTTCCTCCAGCTTGTCCTATAGATATAACTATGTCTGGATTGTGTTTTTCTATAGCTTCTTCTATAGCTTTTACTGATTTATGTCTAACTGTTGGTATCGTTAACTTTATAACGGTAGCTCCATTTATATTTTCTTTTACCATTTTTACAGCTTCCTCAGCTGGGTTTACTTTTTCTCCACCAAATGGATCAAATCCTGTTAATAAAACTTTCATACTCACCGTCTCCTATCTTTATATTAATTCTTTACTTCAAATTAAAATGCTAAGAAGTACATTGCAAATATATGAATTACTAATAATATTATAGCTACTGGTGCTTGATACTTTATAACATCATATTGCTTTTTCATATCAAGTAATGCTGCTGGTACTATGTTAAAGTTTGCAGCCATTGGAGTTAACAGTGTACCACAATATCCTGCTGTTAGTGCAAGGGCACCAACTATAGCCGGATCTGCTCCTTGACTTAATACAAATGGAACACCTATACCTGCTGTTATAACTGCAAATGCAGCAAATGCATTTCCCATTATCATAGTGAATATTGCCATTCCTAGTACATATGCCACTACTCCAAAGAATCTACTATCTGCTGGAACTACTCCAGATATTATATTAGATATAACTTCACCTACTCCAGCTTGAGTAAATAATGCACCTAATGCAACTAAAAGTTGTGGTAACATACTTGCAGGACCCATATGTTGTAAAAGTCTTGCACTATCTGTTACTGTTGTAGATGGTTTTGCTTTTGTTAATATAAATGCTGCTATTAATGCAACTACCGAACCAGCTCCTATTGCAAATTGCGATGAACTACCAAAGTCTTTTAAAGCCATTGCAACTAAAACTGCTACAAGTGCTAATACTAATGATGGCATAAATATTTTATTACCAAGTTTTTCTGACTGCTTTTGTCCAAATTCTTCACTTGGAGTTTCATATTTAGCAAATACAACTTGCTTTGTAAGTGTTAGTAAACTTGAAGCTACTAATATTAGCCCTATTACATTTGATGGTATCAATTTCCCAAATATAAATGGTATAGATATTAATACCCAAAATAAAGCTGTTCCAAATCTTTTATTGCTATCTATTGTTTTATACGATTTTATCGCTATAACTATCATTAAAATCCCCATAAGGGCGTAAAAAATTTCTAAAGATATATTTATAAAATTTTGCACTTAATTTTCCTCCTTATTTAATTATTTTGTCTGTATTTTTTATTTAGTTTTCTATCAAATAAGTAGTTTTGAAGTGCAGATACTAAAAATGCAACTACAGCCATTATTATACTAGCTTTAACAATTTCTAATTCTGTAACATTAAACCCTTGTTCTGATAAAGTTGACGCTATAAGTAATACTCCACTACTTCCTGCAAATAAGTTTTGTCCATAGAAGTTACCATAGTTTTCCGAAGCAGCTGATAATGCTTTTATAGCCTCTTCATCTTCTTCATTTATTTTATTGTTTTTGTTTATAGCAGCAGCTTGAGCCATTGGGTTTACTAAAGGTCTAACAAATTGAGGATGACCACTCATTCTTATTGATAAAGCACCTGCTATTTGTCTTGCAAACATATATATGCTTAGTACTCCTCCAGCTGTAATTTTTCCAATCTTTTCTATTAAATATATAGCCCTTTGCTTTAGCCCGTATCTTTCTAATATACCTATTACTGGTAATGTTAATATAAACAGTGATACTGCTCTGTTAGCTACAAAGGAATCTCCTAATATAGTTAGTATTTGGTTTATATCTAACCCAGATACTAGTCCTGTAACAATTCCTGCTACTAATACGGTAAATAGTGTTTCTATTTTGAATAAAAATCCAATTACAACTATCAAAACACCTATTAGTTTTATCATTTTTATTCCTCCCTAATTATCTAATTTAAATTTTCAGAAATTTAATTTTTTTCATAAATTTCATATTTTTCAATTTTATTAAATTATACAATATAAAACATTTTCTTACAATATTTTTATTTATATTTTTAATATTTTAATTTTGAAAATATTTTTTATATAAATATTTAAATAAAAAAACCTATAACGATAAACATAAATTTAAATATGTTTACTTATAGGTTTTTTTATTTATGTTAATTATTTTAATTAATCAATACTTTTTATAGCTTTATCTGCAAAGTCAGTAGTTACTATGTCACTATATAGAGGTTTTTTATCTAACTCACCAGCTTCAGTCATAACTTCCATTAGTTTATTTAAACTTTCTTCTTTTAATGTAGGTTCTTGACACCATGCATCTATTTCTTTATATCTATCAGCAACTGATATTAAATCATCTAAGCTCATATCATCAAAGAATGGTTGCATAGCTTTAGCAATCTCTTCTGATGATGCACTTTGAACCCATAATTGTCCTTTATATACTGCATTAGTAAATCTTTGTATTAAATCTTTATTTTCGCTCATAAAAGACTTAGTAGCACAATATGCAGTATATGGAATTTCACCAGAATCTTGACCTACTGATGCTACTATATAACCAGTGCCTTCTTTTTCCATAGCTGTACCTGTTGGCTCAAAAGCAGTTGTAAAATCAGCTTCTCCACCAACAAAAGCTCCAGTCATTACTCCAAACTGTACATCTGTTCTTACATTTACTTCACCAGCTTTTGTATTTTCACCTATTGTAAGTCCATTTTGTTTTAATACATATTCTAGTGTCATTAAAGGTACGCCACCTTTTCTTCCACCTAGTATTTCTTTTCCTTTTAAATCTTCATATTTAAAATCTGGCATTTCTTCTCTAGCAATTATAAAACTTCCATCTCTTTTAGTAAGTTGTGCAAAATTTATTGCATAGTTTTCTTCTCCTTGATTATAAACATAAATAGATGCTTCAGGTCCCATAAGACCTATTTGTGCTTCTCCAGATATTAATGCTGCCATAGTTTTATCTGCTCCTTGAGCATTTATAAGGTCTATGTCTATACCTTCTTCTTCAAAGAATCCTTGAGTTATAGCTGCATATTGAGGTGCATAAAATACTGAATGAGCAACCTCAGCTATTGTTACTTTATCTAGCTTTTTCTCATCAGTTTTTCCTCCTTCACTAACATCTTGGCTGCAACCTGTTATGCATAATAAACCAACTGCTAATGAACTTATAAGTGTAACAGCTTTTTTAAACATAATATCCCCCCATGTTGAGATTTAACTACTGATATATAATATTATTTCTTCATTAAAATTGTTACATTCTAATAAATCAACCTCACTTAAGGGATTTATTTTTAATACTTATTTACAATAAATTTTTTATTTAATGCATCTGTAATATAATTAATTCCTATGCCATTAATCATTTGAGTAAAACTTTCATATTTATCATAAATATCTTTATAAAAATCTACTAAAATTTCTATAACTTCAAGTAGTTCCTTTTGTGTACTTACTTCAACTATTAATTCGCTCTTTATATATATCCTATAATTTGGTTTATCTCTTTCTATTATTTTAAAATAACATCTTTTAATGCATTCTCCACATCCTATACATTTTTCTTTATCTATACAAACATCCTTACAAATTCTTTGCATTGCCCTACTTTTGCAATTTCTTATAGATGGACACGTTTTGCAGTAAAAGCACATACCTTTATGCATACTTACACCTTTCTTTATTAATATAGCTAAGTCATATTCATTAATATCAAAATTATCACTACAAGATTCACTTATACTTATGTTTATTCTATGGTTTAGCTTTATTTTCTTAGTACTTTTATCAATATATTTATATATTTTATTAGCTAAATTAACATCTTCACTCACAGAATATATATATATATTGTTAGTACAATACATAAAGGACTTTATATGTTGGTTGTATATTTTTAATTTATTATGTTCTTTTATATGCATAGCTTTATCATTATTCATAAAATACTCCCTTTAATATAGATTATTTATGATTATTAACTTTAAATTCTTTCAGTATAAAGTATATTTTTATTATTTTGTAATTATGTGCTTATATTTTTAAATAAGATATTATTGTTCTTAAAATTTAAATTAATTTAGAAAGTGTGTTGTAAAATAATTTATATCCATTTTAAAATTTTTTTATATGAATATTTATCTATATATGTATTAATACTAATTATAAGAATATAATAAGTTGGATGTGTTAATATCTAACTTTGAATTACGAGGTGCTTATTATGAGATTATCTTTTAAATCATCTAAAAAAAGTAGTGTATTAAACCTACTAAACTTCAATGAGTTTACTTATGATAATGATGTTTTATCATATGATGATGAATACTTTGAAGAATATGACTACTATACAAATAGTATTCCTAACACAAATTATGGATTTGAAAAAGATGATATCTTGTATTATTGATATAAAAAGGACTAGGATTACCTAGCCCTTTTCTTATGCATTTTCAAAAGTATATATAGCATCTATCCTAGCTGTATATATAGATGAATTAGTACAACCTACATACTTTGCATATTTTTCTATTTTTTCCTTATCTATTTCAAGATTATAAGAATGTTCTTTTAATAACTTTTTAACATAATTATCCATTAAATAATCTTTATAATCACTTATGTCATACCCTAAGTAAATTGTTAATCGTTCTATTTCTTTATTAAAATCTCCATCTTCTTTTATTAAAAACTTATATACCTCTTCTCTATATGGATTTAAATGTATTATTTGTTTAACTATTTGAGCTTCATCTAATCTAGTTATAAATCCATCTTTGTAATTATTAAATAGTGCATTAGATTTTTGCTTGCTTTCTTCATCTATAAAAAAGCCAATATTATCTACTTTATTTTCTACAAGTGCATCTACAACTGCCATATGTATGTTAAAGCAATCATTATATAAATGATGAGATAATGATTCTAGTGTTGATTTAGCTTCATTATTTTTAAAGTTGTTTCTCTTACCTTTACTTTTAAATAAATTATTGCACATTCTTTCATAGTTTAAGTATTTTTCACAATAACTTTTTTTAAATACATCTATGTCTATTGTTATTACATCAAAGCTTATTATAGTTTCTATAGCCTTTTTTAGACCTTCTTCTATATGTTTAAAACCATCATTTTTGCAGTACTCTTGAAGATTATTTATATTTTGAATATGTTTAATTCCTTCATTATAAAAACTTTCACTAACTTCTATAGCATATAGCTTAAATAATCGTCTTATCTTATTGTAATTATCCATTTTTTCATCAAACTCTACAACTGCCCCATTTATATCAAATGTAACCATTTAATTTCCTCCTATCAATATAAAACCTTCTATACTTCTAATATTTGATTTTAAAATTTATTTTCCTTTTAAATACGTAATTTGTCTAACGTTTTATTTTTTCTATTTAAATATATGGTATTATTTTATATTAATAAGAGGTCTTTGGTAAAATTTTGATAGCATTATATACAAAATTCGATTTTTTTTAAAACCATTAATAATATTTTTCAAAAACATAAAAAATGAATTATCTTATGCATTAGATAATTCACTCTTTTTACTTAATACTATTTATATAATATTAATCATCCCTGCTAAAATAGGTAAAAATACTGCTATAAGTAAATTAGCTACCTTTATATTAGTAACCTTTAACATATTAAGTCCAAGACCTATTATAAGTAAACTACCTATGGCAGTCATAGAATTTATAACAGGGGTTGAAAGTATTCCCGACAAACTAGATGAAAGTATTGTTATAATACCTTGATATAAAAATACAGATACTGCTGAAAATAAAACACCTATACCAAGAGTTGATGTAAATATAATAGCACTAACACCATCTAATATAGACTTAGCAAATAATGTTTCGTGATTTCCACTTAGTCCACTTTGAAGACTACCAACTATAGCCATAGCTCCAACGCAAAACAATAAACTAGCAGACACAAATCCTTCTGATATAGATACAGCTTCTTTTTCTTTATCTTTATTAAACTTTACTTCTAAATAATCCCCTAATTTATTTAGCCATTTGTCTATATCTATAATCTCTCCTAATAAAGCACCTAAAGCTATACACACTATAGTCAAAAGTGTATTTTCTCCTTTAAAGGAACCCTCGATACCTATGTATACAACACAAAGTGCTAAACCATTCATTACAGTTGTACTTATTTTTTCACTTAGTCTTCCCTTGACAATAATTCCTATTATACAACCTAAAACAATAGATATACTATTTACAATAGTTCCTATCATAATATCCCCCCGGTGTTTTAATCTTTAAATTTATCCCTTAAATAATATTATTTAAACTTCTACAGGTATTAAATCATATCCCATACTATGCACAAACTTTTCAAGACCCTCTAAGGATAAGTTAACCATCTTTGTATTTATATTAGGATGAAAGTTTAAGTTTTGTCCATCTAATACATCTTTATCTATACATAAGGTTACTTTTTTCTCTTCATCATTTATTATAGAAAATGGATTAACACTACCTGGCGTAAGCTTTAATGTATCATATAGTCTTTCTGCTGATGCAAAAGATAATCTAGTACTCCCTAATTGTTCTTTTAATATCTTTAAGTCTGCTTTTTTATCATCTCTAACTACTACTAGATAATATCTATCTCCTCTAGAATTTTTTAAAAATAAATTTTTACAGTGATTTCCCTTAGCCACATCTTTTATAATTTCTAACTGCTCTGCTGTATATATCGGTTCATGTTCAAATACTTCATACTCAACATTTAAATCATCTAATATTTGATATACTTTAGTCTCTATGTTCATATATTTCTCCTTATATCTTTTGTGATTATATATTTATATTTAATTATACTAAATATTATTAATTTCTTGTAAGTACTTTAATGGATTTCTAGAAAAATCTTGAAAAGAGCCTTCTGTATATATCACATCTTTTCCTAAAAATCTTTTATATCTTTCTTCTTCCTTTCTCATAGAGTAATCTTTTTTCCCTTCATGATTATTAAGTACCATAATCTTTAAAGGAGATTTTTTTCTACTCCCTTGAACTCTTTTTAACATATACTTTATATGTATATCAGAGTCAGGAAAAGAATATCCACAAAATACAAGTATATCTGCATTTCTTAAATTCTTTTCTACTTCTCTCCAAACATTAGATATATAAACATTTGACATATCTTTAAAATATGTAGGTGGTATTATTATAGGTATAGTAGTTTCACCACACTCTAAGCATTTAGCATCTTCTATATTATACAATAATCTCATAACCCCTCCTTCATAAGGAGTTAATGTTAAACTGTTGCATATAGGACAATATAGCCAGTTTAGCGATCCATGTATTTTATATAACTTTATAGTTTTTCCAAATGGTTTTCTCCATCCATCTTTTACATAAAAATTAGTAAAATCAACTCCATAATCTAGCATTATATGATTTTTTTCTTCACTATATAAAGATGCTATAGTGTTATCTACATGTATATCATAGTTTGCACTTATAAATGTTGTATTTTCTATTAAATTTGCTTTAGATAGATTATCTACTAGTAGCTTATGGTATTTGTTATTTCTATTTTCACTTTCATGTATTGCCTTTGCCATTAATAAAATTAAGTATTGTCTTAAAAATCTTATACTATCACTTTTATTTCTTAAATTTTCCATTCCAAAGTTTTTAAAAGCTTCTCCTCTTTTTTCTGCTAAATCAAGAAGTCCTAACACTTCTTCAAAGGTTGGGAAG
Source organism: Romboutsia sp. D33t1_170424_H2 (assembly GCF_015669105.1). Taxonomy (NCBI): domain Bacteria; kingdom Bacillati; phylum Bacillota; class Clostridia; order Peptostreptococcales; family Peptostreptococcaceae; genus Romboutsia; species Romboutsia sp. D33t1_170424_H2. The sequence continues at coordinate 44,328 of NZ_JADOZQ010000013.1, forward strand.
TTTACTTTATCCATATCATCTTTTGTTATGTCTATATCAAACATTTGTTTAAAGAACTTATATAGTTCTTTATTCATGTCACTTTCAAAATCATTCTCTTCTAAACTTTTAAAGTAATCTACAAAAAGGTCACTTTGTATTGGTAAATTTTCAGCAGCAGATGCTCCTGCTCCAAGGAATATGCTTATGTTCATTTTATCCTCCATTGCTAATTTAAATTACTTTATTTATTATATTAAATTTTTTAAAATTTATAATTTATCATAAATTTTCTTAATATAATGATTTATCTTTAGTAAAGTATCTAAAAAAACCACCATTAAGGTGGTTATAAATTTACTATTTATAATTTAACGTTTGATTTTAATTTTAAAACTGCTTCTGATATTCTTTTATTTCTAGTTTCTTGTTTTTTAGCACTTGTTATCCATTGATAGTATTTTTTCTTTGAAGAGTAAGATAGACTTTCATAAAATTTCATAGCATCTTCGTTTTCGCTAATAGCATTTTTAAAATCATCTGGTAATTCAATTACTCTTTCATCTTCATCTTTCTCAATTTCAACAAATACTTTATCTAAAGCTTCTTTACCTATTTCTTTTCTTATTGCTTTAGTTATCCCTATTATGTAACATCCTAGCCCCATATTTACTATAGACCCTCTATATTTGACTCCATCAAATTTTGCTTTTACTTTTACCCTTTTTGCCTTAAATTCTGCTTCAACATCAAATGGTATTTCAATGAATGTAGCATCTTTGTCTGGTACTTTCTGTATTACGGCTTCAAACTTATAGCTCATATTACACCCTCCAAGTACAGCTCTTTAGTATATATCTTCTCTAACTAGATAATCATTGTCATCTTGGTCTTTAAATGAGAACATCTTTCCATAAGGCATTATCATTAGTTCTCCTACTTCAACTTCATTTGATTTCATTTTATTATAAGTATTTTCTATGTCACTAGTACTTAAAATTATACTAGGATGATTAACATTTGCTTTTGGATTTTGAGATAGCATTAAATTTTTATCATATATAACAAATGTAGTAAATTCTTCTTCACTTGGTCCAACTTCTAGCCATTTCATAGAAGGCCCCATTGGTTGTTCAAATTTAACTATAAAGTTCATTTTTTTAGTCCAAAACTCTTTAGCCTCTTCTTGATTGTTAGCATATATAGTTATTTTTCCTATTTTGTTTATCATAAACTTGCCTCCTAAATTATTGTAAAAATCATATGTTTAACTTTTTATTTCAAATTATATAAATTAATTTGATGTAATACATAAAATATACTCTTTTAAAGATTATATACCCAAAAAAGCAAAATGTATATCTTATCATTATTAAAAATTATGCTAAATTTCTATCATTAACTTACATATTTTATATCATAAATAAATATAGGCTATGGAGATTGTTCCATAGCCTAAGTTTTTATCTTATTTATTTTAGTTTTAATAAGACAGCTTCTACTGATTGTTTTTGTATTAATATAAATTATTAGATTTTATTATTTATTTACCAGCTATTGATAGTTCCTTAACTATAACAGAAGGAGAACCAACATTACTCATAGGGAATTTTAAATCACTTCCAACTACTTCTATATCTTTTAATAATTCAAAGTAATTTCCTGCAACAGTTATTTGTTCTATAGGATGAGTTTTAGCTCCATCTTTTATATAAAACCCTTTAGCGGCCAATGAAAAATCTCCACTTATAGGATTAGCCCCAGAGTGAAGTCCTGCTAAATCAGTTATCATTATTCCCTCATCAACTATCTTCATAAGTTCGTCTAAATCCTTCTCTCCAGCTTCAATATATAAATTACTACATTCAACTCCTACATTTGATGCAAACGATGCTTTAAATCCATTACCAGTACTTTTAGTATTTGCTTTGTTTGCAGTTTTTAAGTTGTGAAGTAATGTATTTAATCTACCACTTGATACTAATTCCTTTTTGTAAGTTGCCACACCTTCATCATCAAAAGGAGTTGACCCTAATCCATTATCTAAAAGTGGGTTATCAACTATAGTTAAAACTTCACTTCCTATAATCTCACCTTCTTTGTCCTTAAGAAGAGATAATCCCCTTTGTGCAGCATCTGCACTAAATGTATTTGAGAAAGTTTCAAGAAGTGATGCCATAGCATCTTTATATAGTATAGTTTTATATTTTTTAGATTCTATACTACTTCCATTTAATTTACTTATAGCTTCATTAATACCATCTTTAGCTATTTCTTTTGGATTTAAGTTTTCTATAGAATTAACTATAGAGTATCCTATACCATCTTGTTTTTGACCATTATCTTCAACAACAGGTACAACATAAGCCATTAATATATTACTTTTATTATTAAGCTCTAATCCATTAGTGTTATATATACTATGACTAGATGAACTATATGATATTTTACAACCATTTATATTAACAACCTTATCGTAAGACTTAGCTTCTTTTTCTAAATTAAGTACTAAATCTATCATTTTAGCTGGATCTATGTTTTCTAAATCTTCACTGTAAGTTTTAACTTCGCTATAATCTTTATCACCTTTATATATAAACTGAACATCATCACTTTCTACATTTAAAGCACTTTCTTTAGCATTTTTTATAAGCATATTTAAGGCATCAAAATCTAGTATTTCAGTAAAAGAATATCCCATTTTACCATTTATTAATCCTCTAAAAGAAAGTCCCTTAGACTTTTCTAAGTTATACTTTTCAACTTCACCCTCATAAACACTTATACTTAAGCTTTCTCCTTGAGTGTAGTATATTTCACACTCACTAAATCCAGCTTCTAATCCTTTTTTAAGCAACATTTTTCTAAAAGCATTAAATTCCATAACTATTCCTCCTCTCTTCCACCAACTGTTATTTCTTTTACTCTTATCATTGGTTGACCTACGTTAGTTGGTATACTTCCAGAAGATGAACCACACATACCTTGTGCTTGTTTTAGATTGTTTCCAACCATGTCTATATTCATTAAAACCTCGCTACCTTTTCCTATTAAACTAGCACCTCTTACAGGTTCTACTATTTCACCATTTTTAACTAAATAACCTTCTGATACTGAGAAGTTAAATTCACCAGTTACAGGGTTTACAGAACCTCCACCCATTTTTTTTGCATATAATCCATTGTCTATAGATTTTATTATATCTTTAGGATCATCAGTACCATTTGCTATATAAGTATTAGTCATTCTTGAAGTCGGTGCAAATTTATAGCTTTGACGTCTACTACTTCCAGTAGCTTTCATATTCATCCTTCTACCATTTAATTTATCTATCATATATGATTTTAATATTCCATTTTCTATTAATACATTCTTTTTAGTAGGATTTCCTTCATCATCAATATTTGCTGAACCCCAGTGATTAGTTAGTGTTCCATCATCTATTGCAGTTACCTTAGTTGATGCAATTTGCTCTCCTAATTTATTTGAAAATACAGAATTTCCTTTAGCAACAGAAGTAGCCTCTAGTGAATGACCACAGGCCTCATGAAATATAACTCCACCAAATCCATTATCTATTGCTACTGTCATTTTACCTGCTGGGCAGTTTTTAGCGTTTAGCATTGTTACTGCCACACGAGATGCTTCTTTTCCGTAGTATTCTGGGTCTATTTTTTCAAATAATTCAAATCCCATGCTCGCACCAGGACCCTCAAAACCTGTTTGATTTTCAGTTTCATTAGATGCTACTGAATTTATAGATAGTCTAGTTCTTATTCTTCTATCTTCTACGTATAGGCCTTCTGTGTTTGCTATTAACACTTGTTGGTCTTTATCTAAGTATCCAACACTTACTTGAGATATTGAACTATCATATGATTTTGCACTTTTATATGCCCTTTTCATAACGTCTATCTTTTTGTTATATCCTACAGAATTTGGATGTACCTTTATAGGATTTATATCTGTTAAAATTTTAGTATTATTTAAAGTTATGCTTATATTTTCCTTTAAACTACCTAATGCTAAAGCTGCCTTATAAGCTGTATCAATTAGTGAGTTTAAGCTATTGTCATTAGTATAAGCATATACACTTTTTAATCCTTTAAATATTCTAATTCCTATACCGTAACTTCTTCCCCCTAGTGCATTTTCTATTTTTTCATCTATTAAACCTATAGAGTTAGTTATAGTGTCTTCTTCAAATATCTCAGCAAAGTCAGCACCTGTTATTAGGCACTTTTCTAATACTTTGGTTGCTATTTCTTTAGATAACATAATTTTCCTCCTATTTACTCGTATATTTATATTATATATATAAAAACACCCGTATACAATGTATATGGGTGTCCTATATTTAAATGATTTATTTATAAGTTATTTACAATACTTATTTTTAAGTTCTATATATTGATTTATTTCTTCTTCACTAGGTCCTACTTTACCATGAAAATCTAATCCTTCTTTTCTAACTCCATATTTTCTATATGCATTAAACTTGTACTTACACTTATTTTTAATAATTTTTGAAACTTCCATTACAGTTTCTTCATTATTTAAATTAGGAGCTATAACAGTTCTAACTTCGTAAATTTTATCTATACTTAAAAGATATTTTAAATTTCTTAACACTATATCATTACTTACTCCTGTTAATTTAATATGCTCGTCTTCATCAATACTTTTAACATCTAACATAAATTTATCAGTTAAATCAACAAGTTCTTTATGCTCTGTTAAGTCTATGCTTCCATTAGTATCTATAAAACAAGTAAGGTTTAATTCATCTTTGACTTTTTTAAATAATTTTACTAAAAAATCTGAGTTAAGAGTACATTCACCACCACTTACAGTTATCCCTTGAATAAATGGACTTATTTCTTTAATTTCTTCAAAAAGTTTATCTACTGAATAATCTTTAGTTTTAGGGCTTGATAAATTATCACATGCTTTAATGCAATCGTCACATCCTACACATTTTTTTTCATCCCAAACTAGTTTATTATCTATCTTAAATAATGCATCTGCTTTACAAGTTAAAATACACTTACCACAATTTATACACTTATTTATAGTTTCTGGATTATGACAGTAAGTACATTTAAAATTACAACCTTGAAAAAATATAGCTGTTCTATTTCCCGGTCCATCTATACAAGAAAAAGGAATAATCTTATTGACTAGTGCCATAATTAAGCCCTACGCTTTCTATCAAAAGCTTTAGAACCATATTTTGCATTCATACCAAATACTGTTGCATTGTTTTTAACTGCCTTTTTATTTTCAAGTTGATTAACTTCTGATTTTTTAACTAAATATCCTGTAACACGAACAACATCACTACTATCTGAATAAGCTGATATATATCTTATTCCAGTTTTAAATGCCCCATCTATAACATTAACTATAGCTTCTAGGTTATCTTTATATGTATCTTCAAACACAAATATATCACCTATTCCATTGAAAAAGTACTTATGATATGGCGCTGATTGTATAATATGTTTAAATAGTTCAGGTTCTTCTCCTACTGGAATTCTACATCCCGGTGATATCCCTGTATCTGTATCTATTCCAACTTGAGCGTGCATTAAGTGTTGACCATCAAAACAACCTGTATACTTTGATTTATGTGAAGTTACTATAGAGTTAATCTTTTCTATTATTCTTAATCCTAATTTATTAGCTTCTTTTGAATATCCAAATCTATCATCTTGATTAGTTGCATTTAATAAGTGATTTACAGCTTCAGCAAGTCCAACTATACCAAACATTCCCGAGAATAAATCTTTTTTGATAAATCCTTCTAATACAAGGAAGTTTGATTTGAAAAATGCTGCTTCTTCTACTAAAAATCTTATTCTCTCATCTATATACTCAAGCATCTTTTGTGTAACAAAAGGTATTTTATTTTCTATAAAATCATCTACAGAACTTGATTCCTCTGCTAATCTACTAAGAACAAGTCTAACTAGGGTATATCCCCCTCCACCTATTAAAAATCCATTATAACAACTTGCAAGTGCATATTTTTCAGTTTTAAAATCAACAACATCCATTTTATGATTTGCAAAACTTGGCTTAGCTGTAGATAATGCCGTTTGTGCACATAATGTTATAAATTCTTTTGATGTTAAGTCTTTATCATATTTAACAGTTAAATTTGGCACTGCACATTGTAACGCTCTCATAGCTTTAAGTATAAGCCTACCAGCTTTAGTGTCTATTGGACCTATATTTGCATGAACAAATGAATCAGTAAGCGTTCTGTCTATGTGTTTTAAGTATAATTTTATAGCCTTATAAGCTTCTTCTTCATCTTTTACAAAAGGTTCTAAAAGCTCATCTATATTCCCTAAATATACTGGATATGATGTTATTGATGGAACATGCTTGTAAAATATTAATAAGTTATTAGTTGCTTCCCATATATCAGTAGGTATATCAAGTTCTAAAAACTTACATCCTTCTTTCATTAGTTTTTCATAATCTGGTATAACATATCTTGGTCTATAAGGAGCATTACCTTCAAACATTGTGCATATTATATTTTTTTCTAGTAAAGGCTTTGTTTTGTCATCTATATTTAATACATTAAGAGTACTTTCTCCTTGACCTGCTAGCTGTAATACTTGTTGATTATAAGTTAAAGTTTCATTTTTTATAATGTTTAGTGCTTGATTCATAGATTTTCCCCCTATAATTTATATTAATTATTTACTTTTAATTGAATCTAGTTTATTTAATAATTTATAAAACTGCTCTTTATTTATTGATATATATTTTCTACTTACACAAATTAATTTTTCTTCTTTTAATTCTTTTAAATTTCTATTTATTGTTCTTATAGAAAATCCTAATACTGAGCCTATTTCTTCTCTTGTTTTATAAATATATACGACATCATTTTCTTCACTTTCAAATATATCTATTAAATAATTTATTAGTGAATATATTGCTGGGTATGCCAAAACTTCTCCTTTGTTTAAAGATTGTTCATACATACTTTTTGATACAAAGTGTAATACTTTTAATGTTAAATCTTGGTCTAAATTAATCCATTTTATAAAATCACTTGTGGAAATTTTGAGCATTATACAATCTGTTATGGTTTTAAGCGTTGATGAATAAGATTGTTTATTTGCCATAATTTCCATAACACCTATATATGCTATAGAATCTACATCAGCAAACCTATATACAAATCCATTTTCAAATTCATTTCTAACTTGCATTTTTCCATTAAGACTTATATATATGTCTTTTATATTTTCGCCTTTTAATGCTACTATTTTTTCCTTTTCAATTTTTATAATCTCACATTTATTTTTTATGTTATTAGGTATTTTATTTATAAATTCTTTTGTATGTTTATCTTGTGTATAACTAGAGAACACACTATCTTGCATATTTTAAATTTCTCCTAACAATTTAACTTTTATTTTATTTTATCATTCTTTTACAAAAGTAAAAGGACATATGTCCCTTTATATTTTAAATAATAGCTATAATAATACCTATATTAAAAGAAATACGATTAGAAATAGATTTATTGAACTTACTTTAGACAATGTATTTCACTTTAAGTTTAATGAAACTATTTTATAATTGGAAAATAATTAAATATTGTATATAATATAATCAAAGTTCGCAATTGTTATATAATATGAAATAAAGATATTTTAGATATCATATATATTAATATGAACTTGTTATAATATTTCATAAATAAAAATTCTAGGGGGACTTCGTATGAATACAGCAACATTTCTAGAAATATTAACAGTAGCAGAAAAACTAAAATGCAATACTAGGCACTCGTGGACATCGAGTGGACGACATGAAAGTGTAGCAGAGCATAGCTGGCGTATTGCGTTAATGGCATTATTAATGCGTGATGAATTTCCAGAGATTGATATGAATAAGGTAATTCGTATGTGTTTGATTCATGATTTAGGGGAAGCCTTTACTGGTGATATTCCTGCTTTTGACAAGAAAGAAGAAGATAGTGAAAAAGAGGATGAGATATTTTTTAAGTGGATTGCAACTTTCCCTACTCCTTATCGTGAGGAATTCACAGAGCTTTTAAAGGAAATGAATGAACTAAAGACTGATGAAGCAAAGCTTTACAAAGCATTAGATAATTTAGAAGCAGTCATTCAGCATAACGAGGCGGATATTAGTACTTGGATTCCGCTAGAATATGACTTACAGTTTACTTATGGTGCAGATAAGGTTAAATTTTCTCCTTATTTAAAAGAGCTTAAGAAAGAAATAGATAAAAGAACTACAGAAAAAATAACTCAAAAGAATGAAGCTTAGTTATTTAAAATAAAGGCTATGTTAGCTAACTTTGTTATAAATAGCAATTTAAAATAACTCTATCTTAGTCATTGAAATGTTGAATATACTAAGATAGAGTTATCTCTTAATTTATTAATATTATTTTTTAATATCTTCTGTTGTAAGTATTGCTTTCTTATCTATCCCTGAATATTGATAACCTGTAACTTTAATTCCAACAAATCCAACTAATACTGCTAATGCTATTCCTATGATTATTTTTTTACCTTTTGATTTCATTTTTTATCCCCCATGATATATATTTTCTTGAATTATTTTTCAATTATAAAATAGTTATATAAAGCAGACAACTATACTATATACTTAACTTATTTTTTAAATTGTTTATCATTGACATAGTCTTATGATTTACGCCTTTATCTGGATGATGTTTATGGCTTAATAATTTAATGGCTTCTTTTCTTCTGTATCTATATCTAATTTTTCGTCACTACAAAAAATAAATTTAAATTATCTATATTTAGTTATTTCATTAATTCTTATTAAAATTTACTATAGCCTACCAAAGTCTCTAAATTTTTTAGGTGTCATTCCTGTAAACCTTTTAAATATTTTAGTAAAGTAGCTTTGATCGTTAAAATGTAGTAATACAGATATTTCTAAAATTGAATAACCATCTGATAAAAGCAACCTTTTTGCCTCTTCAATTTTTTCTTTTAAAATATATTCACTTATAGTAATCCCCATCTCTTTTTTAAAAAGCCTAGATATATAGCTAGGATTAAAATTAATATATTCACAAATATCCTCTAAAGATATATTACTATATAAATTTTGATATATAAAAGAAATGCAAGCTAGTATTGGACTTGAAAAATTTTTATTCTTCAAAATACGAACTCTATCTGCAAAATCACAAGCCATAGTTATTCTCAAATTATTCAAATCATTAAGTGTATTAAGCTCCTCAATATGTTGAATATAAGAATCACTAAGTGTATATGCAACTTCAGGATTCATTCCACCAGAAATTGCAGCACGAGTTACTAAGGTAGCGGTAGTAATTAATAAGTTTTTAACTGATCTTATTGAGTTATTCTTAGCTAAAACACCATAATTACCACTTACAGTATCACACAAAACTTTAATTAGTTTATCTTTGTTCCCAGTTCTTATACAGTCCATAATTGCCTCTTCATACACAAATGAATGATGAAAAACATCATTTTGCCTAGCTAAAGTGGCTATATTTTCAAAGTTACTAGAAATATTACTGATTATATCATTGTTATAAGAATTTATTTGTATAACATCATCAAAATCTAGCTTTTTATTATAAATTAAATAATAAGATAGAATACTTGTATTTATAAATGTATTAAAGTCTATAGTTGGTAAAGAGTTATAATATTTTAATAAAATATTCTTTTCTTCAAGGGTTATATTATGTTTAAAAATATTATCTATATTATCAAATTCAATTGGCTCATAAAGGCAAGGTCCAATAATAAAATTACCAATAAATTCATTATCAATACAAAGTCCAATAGATATAAAATTTTCCATATACTCTGTAGATTTAATCACAGGAACAGGTATAAATGTATTTAAGTTAAAAACTTCTGAAATAGATTTTATTAATCTATCATCAATTATACATAGATTATTCTTACTCTTTGTAGAGTACTTTAATGAACCATCTCTACTAAAAAAATATAAAGGTATTTTTAAAGTATCAAATATAATATTACAAATAAAATTTATATCATTACACATTTCTGTTTTTAAAATCATAAAAAATCCCCTTTAGTCAAAAAAATAATACAAAAGCAAAAATAATACAAAAATTATACTATTATTATTGATAATATATTATATATAACTAAACAATCAAGTCATACTTGATAGTGATATTTAAAATAATCATCAATAAGGTAAATTAAAGTAAAAAGGGGAATTATGACTATGAAAAAATGGAAAGAAATTAAAAAACAAGGCTATAATATTATCTTAAATGAAGGTGGTCAAAATATAGCTTATTCACCTAGCTCAGGAGTTAAAATAATTGAAGAAGATGGATATGCTTTTAAAAACTTAAGTAAAAGTGGAAAATTAGAAAAATATGAAGACTGGAGATTACCAGTAGAAGAAAGAGCTAAAGATTTAGCATCAAAAATGAGTATTGAGCAAATAGCAGGGCTAATGCTTTATAGTGCACATCAATCTATTTCAACTAAAGATGACTTTTTCTCTAAAGCATTTGCAGGTACATATAATGGTAAAAAGCTAGAGGAATGTGATGCTAAAATAACTGATTTAAGTGATCAACAAAAGAATTTCTTATTAAATGACAACTTAAGACATGTACTAATAACAGTAGTAAACGATGCCAAGACTTCCGCTATATGGAATAATAATGCGCAAGCTTTTGTAGAAAAAATAGGATTAGGAATACCAGTAAATACAAGTAGTGACCCAAGACATGGTGCAAGTGCAGATACAGAATTTAATGCAGGTGCAGGTGGAGATATTTCAAAATGGCCAGAGCCACTAGGTCTTGCTGCTACTTTTGATAGTGAATTAGTTCGAAATTTTGGACATATAGCAGCTAAAGAATATAGAGCTTTAGGAATAGCTACAGCTTTATCTCCACAGGTAGATATAGCAACAGAACCAAGATGGATGAGATTTAATGGTACTCTTGGAGAAGACCCAATTTTATCAAGAGATTTAGGAGAGGCTTATTGTGATGGCTTCCAAACTTCATATGGTGAAAGTGAGATAAATGATGGTTGGGGATATGATAGTGTAAATGCAATGGTTAAACATTGGCCAGGTGGAGGTAGTGGAGAAAGTGGTAGAGATGCTCACTATGCTTATGGTAAATTTGCTGTATATCCAGGAAATAACTTTGATGAACATCTAATACCTTTTACAGAAGGTGCATTTAAATTAAAAGGAAAAACTAAAAAAGCTTCTGCCGTAATGCCATACTACACTATATCTTATAACCAAGATAAGAAAAATGGTGAAAATGTAGGTAATTCATATAACAAATATATAATAAATGATTTATTAAGAGATGAATATAAATACGATGGAGTTGTATGTACAGACTGGTTAATTACTAAAGATAATCAAGTAATTGATGCCTTCATATCAGGAAAGTGTTGGGGTGTTGAAACTCTTTCAGAAGATGAAAGACACTACAAAGCACTTATGGCTGGTGTTGACCAGTTTGGAGGAAATAATGAAGTTAAACCAGTACTTAATGCATATAAAATGGGTGTTACGGAACATGGAGAAGAATTTATGCGTGCTAGATTTGAAAAATCAGCAGTAAGGTTACTACTTAATATTTTTAAAACAGGATTATTTGAAAATCCATATGTAGATGTAGATAAGTCTCAAGAATTAGTAGGTAACCCTGAATTTATGCAAGCTGGATATGATGCACAATTAAAATCATTAATTATGTTAAAAAATAAAAATAATGTACTTCCAATAAAGGAAAGAAAAAAAGTATATATTCCAAAAAGAAGAATAAAAGAAAGTAAAGACTGGTTTGGTAATGTAATACCTGCTAGAGAAATTGATCCTGTTAGTAAAGTTATAGTAGAAAAATACTTTGATGTTGTAGATGATGCAAAAGAAGCTGATTTTTCAATCGTATTTATAGAATCTCCTAAAACTGTTGGATATACAAAAGAAGAAGGATACTTACCAATAAGTTTACAATATAGACCTTATACTGCAGTAAATGCAAGAAAAACAAGTATTGCAGGAGGCGACCCATTAGAATCATCAACTAATAGATCTTACTTAGGAAAGACTAACTTTGCTAGTAACGAATCAGATTTAGATATAATATTAGAAACAAGAAAAGCTATTGGTAAAAAACCTGTGATAGTTTCTTTAAATATGACGAATCCAACTATAGTAGGAGAATTTGAGCAATATGTAGATGCAATAATTACAGACTTTGGTGCTCAAACACAAGCTATAATGGATATAATTAGTGGAAATGTAAATCCAAGTGGATTGTTACCATTTAATATGCCTGCTAATATGGAAACTGTAGAAAAGCAATGTGAAGATGTTCCTCATGATATGAAGTGTTATAGGGATGAATTAGGAAATGTATATAAATTTGCATATGGTCTTGATTTTAACGGAGTTATAAATGATGATAGAGTAGCAAAATATAAAATTAAATAAGTAATCTAATCTTTATAAATAAAAAACCTCGACAAGACATTTATGTATTGTCGAGGTTTTTATGATGGAGTTAAATCATTTTCATAAGTTTAGGTATAAATAAACTTATTTCTGGTATAAATGTTACTAACATAAGTACAACCAATATACCTACATAGAATGGTAATAAGTATTTTATTACATCTTCTAGTTTTGTTTTACCTACTTTACATCCAATAAACAGTGTATTTCCAACTGGCGGTGTTATATTACCTATACATAAGTTAAATATAAGCATTATACCAAATTGGACAGAGTCCATTCCAAAGTTTTTAGCTATTGGTAAAAATATTGGTGTAAATATTAATATTGCTGGAGTTAAGTCCATAAATGTACCCACTATTAATAATATTAAGTTCATTATTAATAATATTACAACTGGATTTGAAGATATTCCTAATAATAATTCTGTTATTGCACTTGGAATATTTGTAAATGCCATAACCCAAGACATTATTGATGATACCCCTATTAAGAATATTATTATCCCTGTCATTTCAACTGTTTCTAACAGTATTCTAGGCATATCTTTTACTTTTATAGATTTGTAGAAAAAGAATGATAATATGAAAGAATATACAACTGCAACTGCTGCTCCTTCTGTAGCTGTGAATATACCACCTACTATACCACCTATTATTACAAATATTAAAGCTAAACTAGGAAGTGCATCTATAAATATTTTCATAGCTTCACCAAAGCTTATCTTATATTTAGTTGAATACTTATACTTTTTCGCAAGTATAAATGCTACTACCATTACTGATAATCCCCATAATATTCCTGGTATATATCCAGCCATAAATAGTGCTGCTACTGATGTTCCTCCACTTACTAATGAATATATTATAAGTGAGTTACTTGGAGGGATTAAAAGCCCAGTTGGTGCAGATGCTATATTAACTGCCGCACTATAATTTTTATTATAACCTTCTTCTTCTTGAAGTGGAGACATTGTTCCACCGATTGCAGCAGCTGCTGCAACTGAAGAACCACTTACTGCTCCAAATAACATGTTTCCTACTACATTTGTATGCGCTAAAGATCCTGGTAATTTACCACTTAATACTTTTGCAAAGTTTACTAATTTTAACGCGATACCACCGTTGTTCATTATTATTCCTGCTAATACGAAAAATGGTATTGCTAATAATGAAAAACTACTTATTCCCGTAAATATTCTTTGTGCCCCAGTTAGTACTGCTACATCCCATGATAATGTAGTTAATATTCCAAATATAGATGCTACACCTATAGTTACAGATATTGGTATTCCTAATAAAAGCAGTATAGGAAACGCAATAGCTATAGCTGAACCTGCTTGAAATGCTAATTCCATAAACTTATCTCCCTCAGATTAATTATATTTTTTATTTCTACACAACGTTTTCATTCTTTCTATTTGATTGAGTTACCCCTCTGTTTGATTGAGTCATCTCTTGCTTTAAATCAATTAAGTTTAATATATTGTAAATAATCGTTATCACTCCTGATAATGGCAATGCTAAATATATATATCCCATAGATATTCCTAATGATGGTGATATTTGCCCCATAGCTAACATACTTATTTGAAGTCCACCTAATACTAAAACTAACGCTGAGAATATCATTACTACCAATTCTGTCATTACATTTAATATCATTTTTACTTTAGGGCTTTTTGATTCAAGTTTTTGTCTAAAAAATACCATAGTCATATGATCTTTTTTACCAAATACATAAGCTGAACCTAATAAAGCCATCCATACAAATGAATATATTAGTAAATCTTCTGATACTGTACTTGGATTATTTAGAACATAACGAGTTATTATTTGCCAAGTACCTAAAACTACCATAAATGCTAGTAGTGTCATACATATGACTTCTATTACTTTGTTTAACATATTTCTTAACTTATTCATCTTTTTTCCCCCTACTAGTATTTATTTACTTTTTGGTGCTTTTGCTTGTATTTTATCGTATATAACTTTTACTTCTTTGTCATTTTCAGTCATTTCTCTATGAAGTGGTAAAACTTTTTCTTTAAATGGTTCTGTATCTGGGTAGTAGAATTTAACCCCCATCTTTTTTGATTGTTCTACTGCTTCACTTACTTTATCTTCCCAAGCATCAACTTGGAATTTGTTTATTTCATCAACCGCATCTAATATTATATTTCTATGTTCTTCACTTAAATTATCTAATAACTTAGCATTCATTATTAATATGTCTGGAATCATACCATGTTGGTTATATGAATAATACTTTGCAACTTCTCCATGCTTATTATTAGTAAGTGCTAATTCATTATTTTCAGCGCCATCTATAACCTTTTGTTGAAGAGCAGTATAAACTTCTCCGAAACTCATTGGTGTAGCAGAACCACCTAATAATTCCATCATTCTTATGTTTGTTTGACTTTGTTGTACTCTTATTTTCTTCCCTTTTAAATCTTCTGGCTTCATTATAGGCTTATCTGTTGTGTACATATTTCTTGAGCCTGCATCAAACCATGTAAGACCAACAAATCCAGATTCTCTAGTTGACTCATATATATCACCCATTATATCTTTGTCATTCATTACAGAATGATAATGTTCTTTACTATTAAATAAGTATGGAAGGTTGAATACGCTATATGATTTATTAAAACTTTCAAGCAAACTTATACTTCCAACAGCTATATCTATAGCTCCTGTTTGAGTAAGTTCTACCGACTCACGCTGTCCACCTAATAACTCATTTGGGTATACTTGTATATCTATTTCATTATTAGTTTTATCTTCTACAATTTTTTCAAACTCTTTTAGTGCTAAGTGTATTGGATGTTCCTCACCTTGGTTGTGAGCAACCCTCATAACTCTTGCTTCATTGCCTTTACTTGAACTACATCCAACTACCGATAAACTAGTTATAGCTGCAAGTAAAATCACTTTAATCCTTTTATTCATATATAAATTCCCCCTAGGATTATTTTATAAAATATTTTTTAGCGTTGTTGTAACATATATCTTCTACTATATTGCCTAATATTTCTAAATCATATGCATATTCTCCATTTTCAACTAACTTTCCTAAGTAATTGCAAAGAATTCTTCTGAAATACTCATGTCTTGTAAATGATAAGAAACTTCTTGAATCTGTAAGCATTCCTACAAATTTACTAACTAAACCTAATTGTGAAAGTGCTATAAGCTGTCTTTCCATTCCATCCTTTTGGTCATTGAACCACCACCCAGATCCAAATTGAATTTTCCCTGCAACTTGTCCGCCTTGGAAGTTTCCAATCATAGTTCCTAATACTTCATTATCTTTTGGATTTAAGCAATAAAGAATAGTTTTAGGTAGATTATCTTCTACATCTAAGCTATCTAATAACCTCGATAAAGAATAAGCGATTTCCCCATCATCAATACTATCAAATCCTACATCCGCTCCAACAGAATTAAACATTCTAGTATTATTATTTCTAAGTGCACCTATATGAAGTTGCATTACCATATTTCTTTCACTATACATTTTCCCTAATTCTATTAATGTAAATGTTGTGTATTTTTGAGCATCTTCTATGCTTATTTCTTCTCCCGCTAAAACTTTAACAAATATACTCGCAACTTCCTCTTTGTTAGTAAGTTTAAAATAAACTCTTTCTAAACTATGGTCTGTTATATTACAACCATTGTCTACAAAGTAATTTAACCTTTTTTCTAATATTTCTATTAATTTATCATAATTTTTAATTTCTGTATCTTCTGTTTTTCCTAATAACTTTATGTAATCACAAAAATCTTTATTTTGTATCTTTAATGCTCTATCTGGTCTAAATGTAGGTCTTACCTCACACTCAAAACTATCATCAGCATTAATTTCTTTATGATATTTTAAATCATCAACTGGATCATCTGTAGTTCCTATATAAACTACATTAGATATACTTATTAATTTTCTGGCAGTTAAATTCTTTTTTACTATAGCATTATTGCATTTTTCCCAAATGTCTTTTGCAGTCTTTGCACTTAAAGTATCTTCAACATTAAAGTATCTTTTAAGTTCTAGATGTGACCAATGATATATAGGATTTCCTATTAAATAAGGCATCATATTTGCAAATTCATAGAATTTTTCAAAATCACTAGCATCACCAGTTATATATTTTTCATCTATTCCAAAACTTCTCATGGCTCTCCACTTATAATGATCATGGTATAACCACATTTGAGTTATATTTTCATATTCTTTATCTTCTGCTATTTCAACTGCTGGCAAGTGGCAGTGGTAATCAAATATCGGCATTTTTGAAGCATTATTATGATATAAGATTTTAGCTATCTCATTTGATAATATAAAATCTTGATCCATAAACTTTTTCATAACTTTCTCCTAAATTAATATTTTTAATATCGTTTTCTTACTACATTAAATATTAACATGCATCTTAATATTTTCTAATATATTTCATTATTTTACCTTTTATACTATTTTTTATAAAGAGTGTTTCGAAATAAAATTTATTTCAAAACACTACTTTTATTTTCATTATTTATTCTTATTTATAGCCTCTATTAATCCATTTATATAAACTGCTCCTAAAGCTCTATCATATAATCCATATCCTGGTCTTCCTGTTTCTCCCCATATCATTCTACCGTGGTCTGGTCTATATGGTCCTTTAAAGTCATAGTCGCAATATGCTTTAACTATTTCATAGAAATCAAGTGATCCATACTCAGATAAATGAGCCACTTCATTAAAGCTACTCTCTCCTGTTATTAATACGTTTCTTAAGTGTGCAAAGTTTATTCTATTTTTTTCTTTTCCAAAGTATTCAACCATTTTTACTACATCATTAGTACT